>NZ_JAAGPL010000426.1:0-2454 GCF_017104785.1 Burkholderia sp. Ac-20353
GACGCGGGCATGCGGCGCGCGCACGTCCTGCAGCAGCCGCGACAGCACGACGAGCATTGCCAGTGCGAGCGCGCCCGACGCGAGATACACGGCACGCCAGCCCGCAAGGTCGGTCACGACGCCGGCCAGCGAACGCGCGGCCAGCAGGCCGATCACGACGCCGCCCTGGGCCGCGCCAACCACGCGGCCGCGTTCGCCGTCGCCCGCGAGCGCGGCTGCGCAGGCGATCAGGCCCTGCGTCATCGCGGTGCCGAGCAGGCCGACGCCGGCCATGCCGGCCAGCAGCGCGACGCGCGACGACGATGCCGCAACGCCGACGCAGGCCACCGCCAGCAGCACCAGTTGCGCGCCGATCAGCCGCTTGCGGTTCAGCAAGTCGCCGAGCGGCACGACGAACAGCAGCGCAAGCGCGCAGCCGAGCTGCGTCGCGGTGATCACGCCGCCGACCTCGGCATGCGGAATGCCGAAGTCGCGCGCGATCGAATCGAGCAGCGGCTGCGCGTAATAGACGTTCGCGACACTCGCCGCGCAGCACACGGCCAGCAGCGCGACGTGCGCGGTCGACAGTCTGCCGCCGGCGGCGGCAGCGGCGTTGGCAGAAGCGGCAGCGGGCGACGTGCGATCCGCCGCGACCGACGTACAGGAAGAATCCATCCGTGCTCCTCGCGTTAAGTAGTTGCGATTTGAAACTGGTGTGAGTGTAGGAAAAGAAGTTTTAAAATGCAACTTGCTATCGCGTTCGTTACTGCGTGGGCGAAGTGCCTGCGCGTGGATGGCCAGGCGCGCTGCAAAGGCGCGCCGGAGCAAACGTCGAGAAGGTGGAGAAAGCGGAGAGGAAGATGGCCAGACAGAAAAGTCTCGCGGATTCGCCGTGCCCGGTGGCACGGGCGACCGATATCGTCGGTGACCGGTGGGCGCTGCTGATCGTGCGCGACGCATTCGACGGCGTGCGCCGTTTCGGCGATTTCCGGAACAGCCTCGGGGTCGCGAGCAACATCCTGTCGGACCGGCTCAGGATGCTGGTGGAGGCGGGCGTGTTCGAGGTCGTGCCCGCGTCGGACGGCACCGCGTATCAGGAATACGCGCTGACGAAGCAAGGCGAGGGGCTGTTTCCGGTCATCGTGATGCTGCGGCAGTGGGGCGAGGCGAACCTGTTCGAACGCGGCGAAAGGCACTCGGTGCTGATCGACCGCAAGACCGGCCGCGCGATCCGGAAACTCGCGCTGCGTGATGACGACGGACGGGTGCTGAAGGCGGCCGATACGTTCGTCAGGAAGGTGGATGTCGACGGCGACGGCGTCGCGCGCTGAGCGGCGGCGCGCGTCAGTCGATTGCGCGCGCCGTGCGTGCGGCGCGCGATGCGGAATTCGCCGCGTGCGCGTCAGGCCGGACCGCACAGGCCAGCGCGACGCCCGCGATCAGCAGCGCGGCGGAGATCGCGGTTTCGATCCGCAGCCCGTTTGCAACGTGCAGTGCGCCGGCACCGCCCGCCAGTGCGCCGAACGCGGCAACGCCGATCGCGCCGCCTGCCTGCCGCGCAGTATTCAGGACTGCAGACGCGATGCCGGCGCGTTCGGGCGCGACTGATGCAAGCACGGCGGTCGTCATCGCCGGCACCGCGAGCCCCATGCCGGCCGGAATCAGCAGGAACGGCACGAACAGCGCGGCGAGCGGCGTTGCCGCATCCACCTGGTGCAGCAGCCCGTAGCCGAGCGCGGCGACGAGCGCGCCCGCGATCATCGGCGCGCGCGGACCGTGGCGCGCGACGATCCTGCCGCTTGCGATGTTCGACAGCAGGAACCCGCCCGTCAGCGGCAGGAACGCGAGGCCGGCCTGCAACGGCGATTCGCCGCGTACGCGCTGCAGGTACAGCGCGAGCACGAACACGGTTCCGTAATACGTGAGGTTCACGCAGACGCCGAACAGCACCGCCGCGCTGAACGTGCGGCCTCGGAACAGCGACAGCGGCAGCATCGGCGCGGCGGCGCGCGCTTCGGCGGCGACGAACGCGAGCGCGGCGACGCCCGCCAGCGCGAAACCGCCGATCACGGCCGGATGCGCGATGCCGAGCGGCCGCCATTCGATCACGGCGCCGGTCAGCGCGGTCAGCATCACGATCGCGAGCGTCTGGCCGCGTAGATCGAGCGCGCGTGCTGGCGAGCGTGTTGCGGCGTGGGTCGCCGATGCGCCGTTTGCGGCGGCTCGTGGCTTTGCCGGCACCCACATCGCCGTTGCCGCGAGCCCGGCTGCGCACAGCGGCAGATTGACGAGGAAGATGCCGCGCCAGCCCCATGCGGCGATCAGCAGGCCGCCGACGACCGGGCCCGCGGCGATCGAGATCGCGCCGGCGGCGGTCCACCATCCGACCGCCTGTGCGCGCAGCCGCGGGTCGTGGCGGCTCGCATCGTTGAGCAGCGCGAGCGAGTTGGGCAGCATCGCGGCAGCGCCGACGCC
>NZ_JAAGPL010000427.1:0-2424 GCF_017104785.1 Burkholderia sp. Ac-20353
ACCGCGCGGGCCGGCACCCGCGCCCGCACCCGCACCGGCCCGCGTGGCCGGCAGCGCCGACAGCCACGAGGCGCTGATCCGCTCCGGCAAGTTCGACGCGATCCGTTCGGCCGTGTTCGCGTCGATGAACATGTCGGCCGCGCTGATGAAGACGCGCGACGAGGTGCGGGCCGGCATCGAGGAGCTGGCCGCGCACACGGTCGAGCGCGAGCGCCTGAAGATCACGGCGGGCGAGCAGCTGCTGATCGTCGACGCGATCCTGAACGACATGTTCGGCGTCGGGCCGATCGAGCCGTTGCTCGCCGACGAGTCGGTCACCGACATCCTGGTCAACGGGCCCGACCAGGTCTACGTCGAGCGCGCGGGCCGGCTCGAACTCACCGCGCTGAAGTTCCGCGACGACGCGCACGTGACGAGCGTCGCGCAGCGGATTGCGGCGGCGGTCGGGCGGCGCGTCGACGAGAGCAGCCCGATGGTCGACGCGCGTCTCGCCGACGGCAGCCGCGTGAACGTCGTGCTGCCGCCGATCGCGATGCGCGGCCCGTCGATCTCGATCCGCAAGTTCGCGAAGCGCGACATCACGCTCGCTCGAATGGCGCAGCAGGGCAACATCTCGCCGGCGATGCTGCAGGCGCTGAAAGTCGCGTGCACGTGCCGGCTGAACGTCGTGATCTCGGGCGGCACGGGATCGGGCAAGACGACGCTGCTCAACGCGCTGTCGCAGCATATCGAGCAGCACGAACGGATCGTGACGATCGAGGATGCCGCGGAGCTGCAACTGCTGCAGCCTCACGTGGTCAGCCTCGAAACGCGGCCGGAGAACACCGAGGGGCTCGGCGGCATCTCGCAGCGCGATCTGGTCCGCAACGCGCTGCGGATGCGGCCCGACCGCATTATCCTCGGCGAGATCCGCGGCCCGGAGGCGTTCGACGTGCTGCAGGCGATGAACACGGGCCACGACGGCTCGATGACGACGATCCACGCGAACTCGCCGCGCGATGCGATCAGCCGCCTCGAGAGCATGGTCATGATGGCGAACGCGAACCTGCAGCTGATGTCGATCCGCCGCCAGATCGCGAGCGCGGTCCATCTGTTCGTGCAGGTCGAGCGGATGCGCGACGGCGTGCGCCGCGTGACGCGGATCACCGAAATCGTCGGGATGGAAGGCGAGGTCGTGATCACGCAGGACCTGTTCGCGTTCCGGCAGGACGGCGACACGACGCGCGATGCGGTGAAGGGCGTGTTCGAAGCGTCGGCGCTGCGCCCGGCATTCGCCGCGCGGGCCGCGTATTACGGCGTCGAGGACGCACTCGCCGAGGTGTTCCGGTCATGACGGCCGCCGATCTGTTCGCCGCGTGCGCGTTCGTCGTGATCCTCGGGCTCGGAATGGGCATCTCGTCGCTGGTCGATCGCGCGCGCAACGGCCCCGCGCAGCGCATCCGCGCGCGCATGCGCCGACTGTCGCCAACGAGTGGCGTCGGCGACGCGGGCGCGGCCGACGTGTCCGGCATCGTGCTGTTCCGGCTCGAACGCGAGCATGGCCGTGTGCGTGCGTGGCTGCAGCGCTACGTGACGCGCGTGCGCACGGTCAGCGGCGACGGCGGCGTGCGCGTCGTCGCCGGCTGCACGATTGCCGCCGCGCTCGCGGCCGTGGTCGTGGTCAGGCTGATCGAGCCGCCGGGATTCCTGTGCCCGCTCATCTACGCGGGCTTGCCGCTGATCGCGATGCGCTCGAGCTATCTTGCGCTGATCCGGCGCTTTCGCAAGCGCTTTCTCGAAGCGTTCCCCGATGCGATCGACCTGATCGTGCGGGCCGTGCGCGCGGGCATTCCGGTCACGCAATCGATCAGCACGGTGGGCGACGGCGCGGCCGAGCCCGTGCGCTCGACGTTCCGGACGATGGGCGACAGCCTGCGCGTCGGTGCAGACCTGAAGGATGTGCTGACGCAGGCCGCCGATCGGCTGATGATCGCGGACTTCTCGTTCTTCACGGTCTACCTGCTGCTGCAGCGCGAGACGGGCGGCAGCCTCGGCGAGTCGCTCGACGAGTTGTCGAGCATCATCCGGACCCGCCGCGACATCCGGCTGAAGACCCGCGCGCTGACGGCCGAAGGCCGGATCACGACGAACATCATCTCGGTGATCCCGTTCCTGATCGTCGGCGTGCTGTTCATGGTGAACCGCCCGTACGTGATGGTGCTGTTCACGACGCACGCGGGGCACATGATGCTGATGCTGGCCGTTGTGCTGCTCGCGATCGGGCTGCTGGTGATCCGCAAGATCTCGAGACTGGAAACTTCAAGATGACGATGTCGACCCTGGCCGCGCGCGGCTTCGAACTGCTGATGTTGCTGGGCTGCGTCGCGCTGGTGCTGGCCGCGCCCGGCGGCGGCACGCGCAGGCGGATCGCCGTGCGCGTGCGGC
>NZ_JAAGPL010000428.1:0-1910 GCF_017104785.1 Burkholderia sp. Ac-20353
TGTCGCGCCGGCGGCGCCGACCACGAGCGGCGCGAGCACGAGCGCGGGCCAGAAGCCGACGCGTGCGGCGATGCTGTAGCCGACATACGCGCCGAGCATGTAGAAGCTCGCGTGTGCGAAATTGAGCACGCCCTGCACACTGAAGATCAGCGTGAGGCCCGCCGACAGCATGAACAGCAGCAAGCCGTAGCTGAGGCCGTTGAAGGCCTGGAGCGCGAACGTGTGCAACGCGCGTGCCGTCAGGCAGCGAGCAGGTCGAGCGCGGCGCGCAGCGCGTCGGGCAGCGGCACGGGCCGGCGCGTGTCGCGATCGACGTACACGTGGACGAAATGGCCCTGTGCGGCCGGCGCGGCTTCGCCGTGCGCGAACAGCCCGATCTCGTAGCGCACGCTCGACGTGCCGAGCTTCGCGACGCGCAGCCCCGCGTCGACCGCCTGCGGGAACACGAGCGGCGCGAAGTAGTTGCACTGCGTCTCGACGACGAGCCCGATCGTCTGCGCACGCTCGATGTCGAGCACGCCGGCGCGGATCAGGTATTCGTTCACGACCGTGTCGAAGTAGCTGTAGTAGACGACGTTGTTCACGTGCCCGTAGACGTCGTTGTCCATCCAGCGGGTCGTGATCGGCAGGAAGTGGCGGTAGGCGTCGCGGGAACGCGGCTGCGGCTTGTCGGACATGGTGAAGGTGGTCAGGGTCGGGACGATGGGAGCGCGCGGGTCATTGCCCGGGCCTGTCGACGAACTCGAAATCGAGCCCGCGCGCGCGCATCCAGTCGGCAAGCGCGAAGCCGGTGCCGGCACGCCACGGCCGCAGCAGCGGCGGCTCGACGAGCCGGTATTCGAGCAGCTCCGGCGACAGCGTGACCGCGCCCGACGCGCGCACATGGTACGCGATGATCAGTTCGTTCTTGCGGATGAATTCGTAGACGCCGACGAGAGAAATCTGCTCGGCCTTCAGCGCGGTTTCCTCGAACACCTCGCGCGCGATGCCGTCCTCCGGCGTCTCGCCGCGCTCGAGGAACCCGGTGATCAGCGCGAACATCCCTTCCGGCCACGCGGCGTTGCGCGCGAGCAGGATCTTGCCGTCGATCTCGACGATCGCGGCAACGACGGGCAGCGGGTTATTCCAGTGGACGTAGCCGCAGGTTTCGTCCGGACAGGCCTGGCGGATGCGGCCGCCCTCCTCGGCAGGATCGGCGCGCTCGGTGAGCGGTTTCGCGCAGCGCGGGCAAAAGCGGTAGTCGGCGAGAGTCATCGATGGGGACATGGCGGACGCTGCGATGCCGCCCGCAGGACGGCCCGCACGCCCGCTCGGCACGGGAAAGGCTTCATTCTAGCGAGTTTGCCCGCGACGCTGCGGATCTGGCCCCGGTCATGACAGGGTTGATCGTGTGCGTCCCATGGCCCCATGTCGCACGCGCCCATGCGTACGGCGCGCTTCGCGCCCGGTCACGCGTTGCGCCGCGCGCGCCACGCGAACCCCGCGGTGCCGACGACGAGCGACGCCACCGCAACCCACAGCGCGGGCGTGAAGGTGCCCGCATACGCGACCAGCGGCGCCGCAACGAGCGGCCCGGCAATCTGCCCGATCCCGTACGACGCAGTCGCATAGCCCATCAGCCCGGCCGCACGATCGCCATGCAGCCGGCGCGCTTCGCGCATCGCGAACAGCGTGATCGCGGTGAACGGCAGCCCGAGCAGCATGCTGCCAAGTGCGAGGCCCGGCGCGCTCGGCCAGACGATCCCGAGCGCGATCCCGGCCGCCTGCACCGCACAGCCGCCCGCGAGCAGCAGCCGGTTGTCCCAGTGCGCGGGCAGCCGCGCGGCGGCCACCGCGCCGACGCTCACCGCCGCGCCGAACATCGGCCAGAACAGGTCGGGCCACGGCGAGCCGGCCGGCAGCACCGCGCG
>NZ_JAAGPL010000429.1:0-238 GCF_017104785.1 Burkholderia sp. Ac-20353
TAAAAAAAAAACAAAGTACACACTCGCGACCGCATCGCCTCTAAATTCTACCGCTAACCCACACTCGTTATGTCCCATCCCCATCCACTCTCTCCACCTCCCTTCATCTCGCCTCGCATGCACTACCTTTTCGACTCGCTGCTAGCCTCGATCTGCGCTGGTGACGGTTTCTCTCTGCAGCCCGCCGTTGCCTACCCCGACCACATCGCCAACTAAGTCCCCCTCCTATCCACACTCA
>NZ_JAAGPL010000430.1:0-2098 GCF_017104785.1 Burkholderia sp. Ac-20353
TGCCTTCGCCGACGCGCACGCGAGCGCTCGCGGCGAGTCGCGTATAGATGCCGATCAGCGCGCGGCGGTACGGTTCGTCGACGCGGTGCGGCGACTGGTCGGGCGACGCGGCCGCGAGTGCCTTTACCGCATCGTTCGCGCCGACCAGCAGGTTCGACACCGACAGCTCGGCGCCGAGCTTGTGCACCTGTTCCAGGTAGTGCTCGAGGATCACCGCCGACTGGCGGTTGATCGCCTCGTCGAGCGTCGTGGCCGTCACGTTCGGGTTGCCGTCGCGGTCGCCGCCGATCCAGCTGCCCATCTGGAAGAACGCCGGCACGCGCGCGGGCAGGCCGTGCTCGGCGAGCGCGGCCTCGATGTCGCCGTACAGCGCGGGCAGTTCGTCGAGGAACGTCGCGCGGTAGTACGACAGCGCGTTCTCGATCTCGTCGCCGACGGTCAGGCGCGCGTCGCGCAGCATCCGCGTCTGCCACAGCGCGGTCACGCGCGCGCGCAGCATCGCCTCGTTGTACGCACGCTCGCGCGTCGTCAGCGGCTGGTCGCGCTCGGCCAAGAGGCGCGCGATATCGTGCTGCGCGTCGAGGATGCTCTTGCGCTGCACCTCGGTCGGGTGCGCGGTGAGCACGGGCACGATCAGCGCGTCGTCGAAGAAGCGCTGCAGCACGCCCTTCGACGCGCTGCCCGACTGCTTCAGCTGGTCGAGCGCGAACGCGACGGTGCCCGGCTGCGGCGTCGAGCCCGCGAGCGCGTGGATGCGGCGGCGGCGGTTGTGGTGGCGGTCCTCGGCGATGTTCGCGAGGTGCGAGAAATAGCTGAACGCGCGCACGACGCTGACCGTCTGCTCGGGCGTCAGCTTGCGCAGTTTCCGCTCGAGCGTCTGCGCGGCTTCGCGGTCGTCCTCGCGGCGGAATTTCACCGCGGTCTGGCGGATCGTCTCGACGACGTCGAACACCGCGTCGCCTTCCTGCTCGCGCACGACGTCGCCGAGCAGGCGGCCGAGGAAGCGGATGTCCTCGAACAGCGGGCGATCCTTGTCCTCGCGGGTGCGCGCTTGCGGCTTCGCTTGCGGCTTCGCGTTGACGGCTGCGCCCGCAGCGGCGGCTTTCGTCGCTGCGGCTTTCGTCGTGCGTGTTGTCTGACGTATCGGGTCTTTCGGTTTCGTTGCCGGTTTCGCACGACCGTTCGCGGCGGCGGCGATGGAGCCCGTCTGGGCGTCGGAGGAGGGCAAGGCAGCATTGCGGCGCGTCGTACGCGCCGATCCGGAAGACTTCACGATGGGTTTCCTTGGGAAAGCTCGAGTGAAAAGGAACTGCGATCCAGCGACTGCGACTACTGCGGCACATCCGCGCATCTGCGCCGCGGCCCGCGCGAGGCGGCGCCGGGCCCGTTCCGCGCCCGGGCGGGCGAGGGCGTGCGTGCTACCATTGTTCGATCTTCAATCCCGTTCTTCGATGTTCCTGCAATGAATTCCGAGACCCTTGCGGCCGAGCCGCGACAGGCACAGCCGCCGGCGACGCTGACGATTGCTTCGCGTGAGAGCCGCCTGGCGATGTGGCAAGCCGAACATGTGCGTGATGCGCTGCGCAAATTATATCCAGCTTGTGACGTGAAAATCCTCGGGATGACGACCCGTGGCGATCAAATTCTCGATCGCACGCTGTCGAAGGTCGGCGGCAAGGGCCTGTTCGTCAAGGAGCTGGAAAACGCGCTCGCCGATGGCCGCGCCGATCTGGCCGTGCATTCGCTGAAGGACGTGCCGATGGCGCTGCCCGACGGCTTCGCGCTCGCGGCGGTGATGAGCCGCGAAGATCCGCGCGACGCGTTCGTGTCGAACGACTACGCGTCGCTCGATGCGCTGCCGGCCGGCGCCGTCGTCGGCACGTCGAGCCTGCGCCGTGAGGCGATGCTGCGCGCGCGCTACCCGCACCTGCAGGTGCAGCCGCTGCGCGGCAACCTCGACACGCGCCTCGCGAAGCTCGACCGCGGCGACTACGCGGCGATCATCCTCGCGGCCGCGGGCCTGAAGCGCCTCGGTCTCGACGCGCGGATTCGCGCGCTGATCGACGTCGAGGACAGCCCGCCCGCAGCGGGCCAGGGC
>NZ_JAAGPL010000431.1:0-2341 GCF_017104785.1 Burkholderia sp. Ac-20353
GGCGTGCCGTCGGTCAGCGCGACCGGAATCGACAGTACGCCGGCGAGCGTCACCGCGCCGCGCACGCCGCCGACGGTCATCACCGCGATCGTGCGCACGCCGGCCATCGTGCCGGCCAGGCCCTGGCGCGCGGCGCGGCGGCTCGCGATCCAGCGCAGCAGCCACACCCACAGGAAGCGGATCGCATAGAGCGCGGCCATCATCGCGAACACGTTGAACAGCATCCGGCCGACGAGCGCGTCGCTCGTGTGATGCGCGTCGACGAGCGCGCGGCCGATGATGTGCGGCAACTGCAGCCCGAGCATGATGAACACCATGCCGTTGAACACGAACTCGATCATCGCCCACGTGCTTTCCGCGCGCACGCGCGACGCGACGGTGCTTTTGCGGGAAAAGCTCGTGTAGTTCATCATCATCCCGGCCGAGACGGCCGCGAGCACGCCCGACAGGTCGAGATGCTCGGCGATCAGGTAGGCCGCGAACGGCACCAGCAGCGTCATCACGATGCCGGGCGCCGGGTCGCCTTCCTGTTCGGCATTCAGGAAGCGTGTGGACAGCGCGCTGAACGTCCACGCCACCGCGGCGCCCGTCGCGAGCCCGCCGGCCGCGACGATCATGAACGTCACTGACGCGTCGCGCAGCGAGAACATCCCGGTCAGCGCGGCCGCGATCGCGAACTTCAGCGCGACGAGGCCCGACGCGTCGTTCATCAGCGCCTCGCCTTCGAGGATATGCATCAGCTGCGGCGGAATCCGGCCCTTGCCGGCGATGCCCGACAGCGCGACCGCGTCGGTCGGCGACAGCACGGCCGCGAGCGCGAACGCGATCGGTAGCGGCAACTCGGGTATCAGCCAGTGCGCGAAGTAGCCCACTGCGAGTACCGTCATGAACACGAGCCCGAATGCGAGCATCAGGATCGCGCGGCGCTGCAGGTACAGCTCGCGTTTCGGAATCCGCCAGCCGTCCGCGAACAGCAGCGGCGGAATGAACAGCAGCATGAAGATTTCAGGATCGAACGTGACGTGCAGGTTGAACCTCGGCCACGCGAGGATTGCGCCGAACGCGATCTGCATCAGCGGCAGCGGCAGCCGCAACGGCAGCACGCGTGTGATCGCGCCGGACAGCGCGACGGTGAGCAGCAGGATCAGGACTGTGAAAACGATTTCCATCGATACATCGAAAACGGGGAATGAAACGACCGTACGGAGTGTAGCGTGCTGCCGTGACGGCTGCGCTCAAGCGTCCCGGTGCGTGCGCACCTGAATGGTGCGATCGGGATGCGCCAGACCGGTGCATCGGCCGTGCGAACCGGCATCGCGGGCATGACGCCAGTGCGCACGGACCTTGCTTGATGCTGACCGACAAGCAACAACAACCGGAAATCCGAGGGTCAGTTCATGAGATATCGCGCGCCGTCCAGTTCGTCAGCCGCCGCGTTTGCCAGCATCAGGAGGAGGGGGGTATGACGATCGTGCAACAGGAGCGTCCGGCCGCCGCGTCGCCGTACCGCTTCGAACGGGAGGTGACGTCCGGCTTCGAGCGTCTTGCGACGCAGCATCACGAGCTGACGCTCACGACCGTGTTCCAGCCGGTTTTCAGCCTGTCGCACCAGCGTGCGGTCGGCTACGAGGCGCTGCTGCGCGCGCACGACCCGCTCGATCGGCCGGTGTCGCCGCTCGACGTGTTCGGCGATGCCGCGCGCCACGGCGAGCTGATGCAGCTCGACCGGCTCGCGCAGGCGCTGCATCTCGAGAACTTCGCGCTGCTCGGCGCGGAGCGCGAATGGCTGTTCCTGAACGTGCATCCGGGCGTGCTGACCGATCCGTTCCAGGCGGCCGCGCTGCTCGCAAACCTGAAGCGCCTCGGCATGCCGCCGCGCCGCATCGTGCTCGAAGTGCTCGAGCAGCGCGCGGACGATCTCGAACGGCTCGCCGATGCGCTGCGCGAATTCCGTGCGCAGGGCTTCCTGATCGCGCTCGACGATTTCGGCGCCGGCCACTCGAACCTCGAGCGGATCTGGCAGCTCAACCCCGATCTCGTGAAGCTCGACCGGATCATGCTGTCGCATGCCGCGCATCGTACGGGGCTCACCGCGATCCTGCACGGCCTCGTCACGCTGCTGCACGAGGCCGGCAAGCTCGTGCTGGTCGAGGGAATCGAGACCGAGCACGAGGCGCAGATCGCGCTGTCGTGCGAGGCGGATTTCGTGCAGGGCTATTTCTTCGGCCGCCCGGCGCCGGGGCTGCCGGACAGCGCGGCCGCGACCGCGTGCATCGGCGAGCTGACCGAACGCTTTCGTCAGCAGGCCGAAGCGCGCGAGCGGCGCGACGCGCAGCGGCTC
>NZ_JAAGPL010000432.1:0-2320 GCF_017104785.1 Burkholderia sp. Ac-20353
GCTCTTCCGATCCCATGCCCGCGAACACCGTCGCCAGCGCCCCCGGCAGCGCGGTGCCGCGGCGCACCGCATCGACCGCCTGCGCCGCCGCGTCGAGCGCAAAGCCGAGCGAATCGGGCGCGACATGCAACGCGGACAGGTGAGCCGAACGGCTGGACGAAGATTTGGCGGTGGAGCGGGTTCGTGTCATTGGAGCGAAGCGTCGGCAAGCGGTGGGTGTCGCGGCTGGCGGCTGGCGGCCGATGCAACGCAAAAGGCGAGGCCTGGCCGCCGCGATCCCAAACCGGGCATTGTAGCGTGTGACCATGCGCCCCTCTTTTCGAGTCGCAGAAACAGAACACCCCGCAGCACGAAGCATGCGGGGTGGGTCGAGCGTGCGCGACGGTGACGACCACGCACGTACGACAGGGGGACTTAGTCGAAGCGCCCCGTCCGCGCCATTTCCATCAGGCGCGCGATGCGCTCCTCGGTGGCCGGGTGCGTCGAGAACAGGTTCTGCAGGCCGCCGCCGTGCAGCGGGTTCATGATCATCATCTGCGCGGTGGCCGGATGCTCCTCGGCTGCCGGGAACGGAATGCCCGCCGCGTAGCGGTGGATCTTGTCGAGCGCCGACGCGAGCGCCTGCGGATCGCCGGAAATCTGCGCGCCGCCGCGATCCGCCTCGAATTCGCGCGCCCGCGAGATCGCCATCTGGATCAGCGCGCCCGCGATCGGCGCGAGCAGCGCGACCGCGATACCGGCGATCGGGTTGGCCGGACGGCCGTTCTCGTCGCGACCGCCGAAGAACATCGCGAAGTTCGCGAGTGCCGAGATCGCGCCCGCCATCGTCGCGGTGATCGTCGAGATCAGGATATCGCGGTGCTTCACGTGCGCGAGCTCGTGCGCCATCACGCCGCGCATCTCGCGCTCCGACAGCACGCGCAGGATGCCCGTCGTCGCCGCGACGGCCGCGTGATCGGGGTTGCGGCCTGTTGCGAACGCGTTCGGCGCGTCTTCGTTGATCAGGTAGACGCGCGGCATCGGCAGGTTCGCGCGCGTCGCCAGCTCGCGCACCATCCGGTAGAACTGCGGCGCCGTGTTCTCGTCGACTTCCTGCGCGTTGTACATGCGCAGCACCATCTTGTCGGAGAACCAGTAAGAAAAGAAATTCATGCCGAGCGCGAACAGCAGCGCGATCGTCATGCCGCGCGATCCGCCGATCATGCCGCCGATCACGATGAACAGGGCCGTGATCGCGGCCATCAGCATCGCCGTTTTGACCCAATTGAACATACGTCGACTCCTTATCCGAATGCGACTCCCGCCGATTGCCTCACGCAGGTACGGCGAAAAATTGTAAGCGATCTGTTAGATAAGTGCGTATCGAAAAAATTCAATCTCAGCGCTGCGACGCCGCAAGCCTGAGGCCCAGCCCGACGAACGCGCTGCCGACCGTCCGGTCGAGCCATTTCCTAACGCCCGGCTTGCCGGAAAACCGGCGCGTCACGCTGCCTGCGACCCACGCGAGCATGCTGTTCCAGAGCGTGCTCATCACGACGAACACCGCGCCGAGGGTCAGGAACGCCAGCGCCTTGTGCGCGCTGTCGGCCGACACGAACTGCGGAAAAAACGACACGAAGAACAGCACGACCTTCGGATTCAGCACGTTCGTCCAGAAGCCCTGCAGGAACAGCTGGCGCAGCGGCTTCGCGGCCATGACCGACGCAGCCGGTGCAGCCGGTGCAGCGCCAGCCCCGGCAGCCTGCTTCGCGAAGATCATCCGCACGCCCAGATAGATCAGGTAGGCGGCCCCCACCAGCTTGATCACCGTGAACGCCGTGGCCGACGCGGCCAGCAGCGCGGTCAGGCCGAACGCGCACGCGAGCGCGTGCACGCAGCAGCCGGCCGAGATGCCGAGCGCGGACATCAGCCCCGCGCCGCGCCCCTGCGCGACGCTGCGGCCGACGATGTACGCGGTGTCGGGCCCCGGCGTCACGTTGAGCAGGAAAACCGCCAGCAGGAAGAAGCCGAAATGGGTGATGCCAAACATGAAAACCTCGGAACCGGTGAAGCGCACGGAAATTCTACGCGCGCCCGCCGTGCGGCGCGACTCGGCCGTCCGGCCGATTGCGCGCCTGCGGCGGGCCGCGTCAAATGGCGCTCAGGACGCGTCGGAAAGCGTGAACCGCTGGCCCGCGGCGAGCGGCGAGCCGGCCAGGAACTCGCGTGCCGGCAGCCGCTTGCCGCCCGGCTTCTGCAGCTGGGTCACGCGCAGCGCGCCCGTGCCGCATGCCACGACGACGCCATCCTGCCCCGCGTCGACGATCGTGCCGGGCGCCGC
>NZ_JAAGPL010000433.1:0-233 GCF_017104785.1 Burkholderia sp. Ac-20353
TGAATAATGATAACTTAGTGTAAAGAGTGTCTGAGGCTGATGTTGTGTTCGGTAGACGCTGATGCAGTGTAGCACGAGCTTACGATCTAGTGACAGATGTATCAAGGTGATGCTATGTCACTTAGTTGGTCGAAGTTATCTGTATATTGAGTGACATTACGATTTTATGTTAAGTTGTCTAATAATGATTTCATCAGCTCTCGATATACAATCTATGCTTTTTTTTTTTTTTT
>NZ_JAAGPL010000434.1:0-2013 GCF_017104785.1 Burkholderia sp. Ac-20353
TCCGCCCTGTCACGTTCTTCAGCGTCTTGTCCGGCTGCAGCGTCGTCGCGTAATCGAGCAACCCGAGCCCCGGCACGCTGCCCGGCGCGCCCTCGAGGCCGAGCGGATCGTCGAGCGCGCTGCCGAGCATCTGCATCCCGCCGCAGACGCCGATCAGCTTGCCGCCGTAGCGCAGGTGCCGCCGGATCACCGCGTCCCAGCCCGCGTCGCGCAGCCACGCGAGGTCGCGCTGCACGCTCTTCGAGCCAGGCAGGATCAGCAGGTCCGCGGCCGGCACCGGGCCGCTCTTCCAGTATGTGAACTCGACCTGCGGATGCGCGCGCAGCGGATCGAAATCGGTGTGGTTGCTGATGCGTGGCAGCGCGGGCACGACGACCCGCAGCACGCCCGCGCTGCCACTCGCGGCGCCGCTGCGCGCCTGCGCGGGCAGCATGTCCTCCGCGTCGAGCGTGAGGCCGTGCAGGTAAGGCAGCACGCCGAACACCGGCTTGCCGGTCTGCGCGCGCAGCCAGTCGAGGCCCGGTTCGAGCAGCTTGAAATCGCCGCGGAAGCGGTTGATCACGAAGCCGCGCACGCGTGCGCGCTCGCTGTCCGACAGGCACGCGAGCGTGCCGACCAGATGCGCGAACACGCCGCCGCGGTCGATGTCGGCGACGAGCACGACCGGGCAATCGACGCGCTCGGCGAAGCCCATGTTCGCGATGTCGCCTTCGCGCAGGTTGATCTCGGCCGGACTGCCCGCGCCCTCGACGATCACCGTGTCGTAGCCGGCGCGCAGCCGCGCGTACGATTCGAGCACCGCGTCGAACGCGACCGGCTTGTAGTCGTGGTACGCCCGCGCGTTCAGGTTCGCGCGCGCCTTGCCGTGGATGATCACCTGCGCGCCGCGGTCGCTGGTCGGCTTCAGCAGCACGGGGTTGAAATCGGTATGCGGCTCGACGCCCGCGGCGAGCGCCTGCAGCGCCTGCGCGCGGCCGATCTCGCCGCCATCGGCCGTCACCGCGCTGTTCAGCGCCATGTTCTGCGGCTTGAACGGCGCGACGCGCGCGCCGGCGCGGCGCGCAAGGCGGCACAGGCCCGCGACGAGCGTGCTCTTGCCCGCGTCGGACGTCGTGCCCTGGATCATCAGCGTGCCGCGCGGCCGCAGTTCGGGTGCATTCATCGGGTCAAAGGCGTGGCGAAACGAAGGCCGCATTATCGCCTGCACCGTTACAATCACGCGATGAATCCGCACGACCTCACCTTCGTCCTCGGCGGCGCGCGCTCGGGCAAGAGCGCGTACGCCGAGCGGCTCGCGGCCGACAGCGGCCGCGCCGTCACCTATGTCGCGACCGCGTATGCGGCCGATGCCGAATTCGCGCAACGGATCGCGCATCATCGCGCGCGCCGGCCCGCGAACTGGGGCTTCGCCGACGCACCCGTCGCGCTCGCCGAAACGCTCGCGCAGCTCGACGATCCCGATGCGTGCCTGCTCGTCGACTGCCTGACGCTGTGGCTCACGAACCTGCTGTGCCCGGCCGACGGCGACCCGCACGACGACGCGCAATACGAAGCGCGCGTCGCGGCGCTCGAAACGGCGCTGCGCAACGCGCGCGCGAAGGTGATCGTCGTCAGCAACGAGATCGGGCTCGGCGTCGTGCCGCTCGGCGCGGTGACGCGCCGCTACGTCGACGAGCTCGGCCGCCTCAACCAGCGCGTCGCCGCGCTCGCGACGCGCGTCACGCTGCTCGTCGCCGGACTGCCGGTTGCGATCAAGACGGAGCCCGCGTCATGCTGATGCTGTCGTTGCCTGCGGTCGCGATCCTCGCGATCGTCGCCGTGATCGTCGACCGCGTGCTCGGCGAACCGTCGGCCGCGCATCCGCTCGTCGCGTTCGGGCGCCTTGCCGCACGCATCGAAGCCGCGCTGAACACGGGCCGGCGCGGCCGCCTGATGGGCCTCGCCGCATGGCTCGCGGCCGTCGCGCCGCCGGAGATCGGACGAGCGTCGTGTGGGGAACGAGGGGCGGAACCT
>NZ_JAAGPL010000435.1:0-2275 GCF_017104785.1 Burkholderia sp. Ac-20353
ATCTCGTCCGGCGCGCTGTCGTCGACGAACGTGCCGCGCCCGGTCGCCGAATTCACATAGCCTTCGAGCGAAAGCTGTTCGTAAACCTGCGTGACCGTGTTGCGCGCGATCCCGAGCTCGGCCGCGAGCAGCCGCGACGACGGCACGCGCGTGCCAGCGGGCAGCTCGCGCGACAGGATCGCCTGCTGCAGCAGTCGATGCAGTTGCCGGTAGATCGGCTGCGCGCCGCCGCGCACGAGGCGCTGCGCCAGCCAGTCCGACAACACGCTTGCCCGCATGATTGGCTCCTAACTATTTATTGAAATGGCTCTGATTGTCAGAGCCAAATGTGATTATAGTCGCCTCCATGGGCTGCCCAGGCGCCCGATTTTCTACCCACTGGAAAGAACATCAAGGAGATGACCGTGAAGAATGCCGACCTGCATGCCCGCAAGAACGCCGCAACCCCGCGCGGCGTCGGCGTGATGTGCGATTTCTACGCAGCCCGTGCCGAGAACGCCGAGCTGTGGGACGTCGAAGGCCGCCGTTTCATCGATTTCGCCGCCGGCATCGCGGTGCTGAACACGGGCCACCGCCACCCGAAGATCGTCAAGGCGATCGCCGACCAGCTGAACAACTTCACGCACACGGCCTACCAGATCGTCCCGTACGCGTCGTACGTCGAGCTGGCCGAGAAGATCAACGCACGCGCGCCGGGCGACTTCCCGAAGAAGACCGCGTTCTTCACGACCGGCGCCGAAGCCGTCGAAAACGCGATCAAGATCGCGCGCGCGGCGACCGGCCGTCCGGGCGTCATCGCATTCGCGGGCGGCTTCCACGGCCGCACGATGATGGGCATGGCGCTGACCGGCAAGGTCGCACCGTACAAGCTGAATTTCGGCCCGTTCCCGGGCGACGTGTTCCACGCGCCGTACCCGAACGCGCTGCACGGCGTGACGACGGCCGACTCGATCAAGGCGATCGAGATGCTGTTCAAGGCCGACATCGATCCGAAGCGCGTCGCCGCGATCATCTTCGAACCGGTCCAGGGCGAAGGCGGCTTCAACCCGGCGCCGGCCGAATTCGTGCGCGCGCTGCGCAAGATCTGTAACGAACACGGCATCCTGCTGATCGCCGACGAAGTCCAGACCGGCTTCGCGCGTACCGGCAAGCTGTTCGCGATGCAGCACTACGACGTGCTGGCCGACCTGATCACGATGGCGAAGAGCCTCGCGGGCGGCATGCCGCTGTCGGGCGTCGTCGGCCGTGCGGAAGTGATGGACGCGGCAGCCCCCGGCGGCCTCGGCGGCACGTACGCAGGCAACCCGCTGGCCGTCGCATCGGCGCACGCGGTGCTCGAGATCATCGACGAAGAGAAGCTGTGCGACCGCGCCACGCAGCTCGGCGACGTGCTGAAGGCGAAGCTGAACGCGCTGCAGGCCGACGTGCCGCAGATCGCTGACGTGCGCGGCCCGGGCGCGATGATCGCGGTCGAGTTCATGAAGCCGGGCACGGGCGAGCCGGACGTCGAGTTCACGAAGCGCGTGCAGGCGCGTGCGCTCGAGCGCGGCCTGCTGCTGCTCGTGTGCGGCGTGTACTCGAACGTCGTGCGCTTCCTGTTCCCGCTGACGATTACGCAAGCCGTGTTCGACGAAGCACTCGTGATCCTCGAGGAAGTGCTGAAGGAAACGGTCGGCGTGCCGGCCTGAAGTCCAGTCAACTGATCGCGCCGCCGCCGTCCATCCGGGCCGCGGCGGCCTTCGTCTCTGCAAAACAGACCCCATCATGAGCACTGTTCAAGAAACCCTTGCACTGAAGGATCCCTCGCTGTTCCGCCAGCAGGCTTACGTCAATGGCGCATGGCAACGCGCAGCGAACGGCGAGACGTTCGAAGTCCGCAACCCGGCGACGGGCGGCCTCGTCGGCACGGTGCCGGCGATGGGCGCAGCCGAGACGCGCCAGGCGATCGACGCTGCCAACGCCGCGTGGCCGGCATGGCGCAAGAAGACCGCGAAGGAACGTGCGGCGATCCTGCGCAAGTGGCACGACCTGATGATGGAAAACGCCGACGACCTCGCGCTGATCCTGACGACCGAGCAAGGCAAGTCGCTGGCCGAGGCGAAGGGCGAGATCGGCTATGCGGCATCGTTCCTCGAATGGTTCGCGGAGGAAGGCAAGCGCGTGTACGGCGACACGATCCCGACGCCGGCGAGCGACAAGCGCATCGTCGTGACGAAGGAAGCGATCGGCGTGTGCGCGGCGATCACGCCGTGGAACTTCCCGGCGGCGATGATCA
>NZ_JAAGPL010000436.1:0-1959 GCF_017104785.1 Burkholderia sp. Ac-20353
CCGTCACCCGCGCGGGCGCGCAGCGGTCGATCCCGACGCTCGCCGAACTGGCCGGTTAGCGCGGCCGGCGCATGCGTTGCGCGCGCCCGCGGGGATTGCGCCCGGGGCGTTCGCCACGCATTCGCCGCACTTTCGCCACGCATTTGCCACACATCCGCCGCACGCATTCGCCGGCGCCGCGTTCCCGCGCGATCTGCTGCTGTCATCCCGTTC
This sequence comes from Burkholderia sp. Ac-20353, assembly GCF_017104785.1. Lineage (NCBI taxonomy): Bacteria > Pseudomonadati > Pseudomonadota > Betaproteobacteria > Burkholderiales > Burkholderiaceae > Burkholderia > Burkholderia sp. Ac-20353. The sequence goes on from NZ_JAAGPL010000436.1 coordinate 214, forward strand.
AATATTCGTCACACATACGCGCCGATTGTTTCTTTTTTCGAAATCGACAGACGAATCACTCATAAAATTGCTGTGAACACTATCAAGTCGCGCGTTTTGTTGTCGTAAATGAATCGGGAGAAGCGAACGCTCCCGGGCGACGGGCACGGCCCGTTCATGACGACGCAAGACAGGAAGGAAGATAGTGTTCAAAAACCTGACGATCCGCGCGCGCATCGGTTTCACGATGGCGTTTCTGGCCGGGCTGCTGTGCGTGATCGGCGTACTGGGCCTGTTCGGCATGGGACGCGCGAACGACGCGAGTCACGACATATTCACGAACCAGATGCCGAGCGCGGTCGACGTCGCGTCGGCCGAGCTGTTCGCCGCGCGCGAACGCCTCGCGCTCGATCGTGCCGCGCTGCTGGCCGGCACGCCTGACGCGGCGGCGGCCGTCGAGCGCAGCCGCACGTTGCGCGCGCAGTCAGACGCATGGTGGCAGAAGTACCTGGACCTGCCGCGCGGCGCGGAGGAGGACCGGCTCGCGCAGGATGTCGCCGCGAAACGGCAGGCGCTGCAGCACGCGTTCGATGCGTTCGCGCCCGTCATCGCGGCGAACGATCACGACGGGCTCGCCAACGGCGTGAAACAGCTGCAAGTGCTCTACAACGATCTGTCGGTGTCGGGCGAGGCGCTGCGCAACTTCCAGTTCACCGACGCGCAGGCAAGCTACAGCCATGCGGAATCCGTCTACGGGGTGCTGCGGATCGTATCGATCGTTGCGCTGGTCGCCGGCCTCGGTGCCGCGCTGCTGTCGTACGTCGCGCTGAGCCGCGCGATCGGCCGTCCGCTCGCGGACGCGCTCGCGCATTGCGACGCGATCGCCGCGGGTGACCTGCGGCGCCGCATCGACGTGACGCGCCGCGACGAAATGGGCCAGCTGCTGGACGGCCTCGCGAGGATGCAGCATGGGCTCGTCGAGACGGTCGGCACGGTGCGTGGCGGCAGCGAGTCGATCGCGACGGCGGCCAGGCAGATCGCGGCCGGCAACATCGACCTTTCGTCGCGTACCGAGGAGCAGGCGGCGGCACTGCAGGAAACCACGTCGAGCATGGAGCAGCTGACCGGCACCGTGAAGCAGAACGCCGACAATGCGCGCCAGGCGAGCGCGCTTGCTGCGAACGCGTCGGAGATCGCGAACAAGGGCAATGTCGTCGTCGGCCAGGTGGTCGGCACGATGGGCGAGATCAACCGGAGCTCCGCGAAGATCGCGGACATCATCACGATCATCGAAGGCATCGCGTTCCAGACCAACATCCTTGCGCTGAACGCGGCCGTCGAGGCCGCGCGCGCGGGCGAGGAAGGGCGTGGCTTCGCAGTCGTCGCGGGCGAGGTGCGCAGCCTCGCACAGCGCTCGTCGGCGGCGGCCAAGGAGATCAAGGCGCTGATCGATGCGTCGGTCGAGCGCATCCGTTCCGGTTCGACGCTCGTCGACGACGCAGGGCGCACGATGACGGACGTGATTGGCGCGGTGCAGCGCGTGACCGACATCATGGGCGAGATCGCGGCAGCATCGGAAGAACAGAGCGTCGGAATCGACCAGGTCGCGCGCGCGGTCGCGCAGATGGACGAGGTCACGCAACAGAATGCGGCACTCGTCGAGGAAGCGGCAGCCGCCGCGCAATCGCTCGACGAGCAGGCCGCGCGCCTGCGCGAGACGGTCGCGGTGTTCCAGCTCGACGACGGCGCGGTGCAGCGGCGTGCTGC
>NZ_JAAGPL010000044.1:0-53863 GCF_017104785.1 Burkholderia sp. Ac-20353
CCGCCCGGCAGCGGCAGCCGCGGCGCGCGCACGACGAGGTCCATGTTGAGGCTACCGACAACGGCCACGCGGCCGGCGCCCGTGGCTCGTGTCTCAATGCGCGCCGTCATGCGCGGCCGCCGGCCGGTGGCGGCTCGCGATACACGGCGGTCGATTCGCGCAGCACGAGACGCGGCGACACGACGCGCCTGCGGCTCGGCGCGGCCGACGAGCCGCCGCCGATCCGCTCGATCAGCGTCTGCGCGGCCATCTCGCCGAGCGCGCGCACCGACTGTCCGACCGTCGACAGCGCCGGATACGTGTAGCGGGAGAATTCGATGTCGTCGAAACCGATGATCGAGCAGTCGTCGGGCACGCGCAGCCCGCGCTCGGCCGCCGCGCGCAGCGCGCCGACGCCCATCAGGTCGTTACCTGCGAAGATCGCGCTCGGCCGTACCGATTCGAACAGCCGCGACGCCGCGTGATAACCGCCGAGGCACGAGAAATCGCTTTCCGCGATCGCGCCCGGCACGATGTCGATGCCGCGCTCGGCCATCGCGCGGATGAAGCCGTGCACGCGCATTGCGCTGACGGCCGTGTCGGTCGGCCCCGTGATGCAGCCGATCTTCGCGTGGCCGAGCTCGAGCAGGTGGCGGGTCGCAAGATAGGCGCCGCGCTCGTGGTCGATCTGCACGAGGTCGGCCGCGAGCCCCTCGATGTTGCGGTCGACGACGACGAGCGGCGCGTAGATGTCGGCGAGCGTCTGCGCGAGCACCGCGTCCTCGCCGGCCGACGCGACGATCAGCCCGTCGATGCGCTTTTCCTGCAGCACGCGCAGGTAGTTGCGCTGCTTGACGGGGTCGTCGTCCGAATTGCAGAAGAACACGCAATAGCCGTTCGCCGCGCATTGATCCTCGATCCCGCGCGCGAGCTCGGCAAAGTACGGATTCGTGCTGTTCGGCACGACGAGCCCGATGGTCGCCGTCGCGCGCGCCTTCAGCGAGCGCGCGACGGCCGACGGCACGTAGTGCAGCTCGCGAATCGCCCCTTCGACCTTCGCTCGCACGTCCGCGGACACCGGCCGCGAGTTGTTCACCACGTGCGACACGGTCGTAAACGACACGCCCGCCATGGCCGCCACATCCTTGATCGTCGCCATTTCCCGTTTCTCTCTGGTCTGCTCTGTTGTTTTTACCGGGCGCGTGCGCGCCGGCTGCGATACGTGTCCAGCACGACCGCCACCACGATCACCGCTCCGGTGATGATCCGCTTCGTCGGCTCGTTCGCACCGATCTGCGCGAGCCCCGCGGCCAGCACGGAGATGATCAACACGCCGAAGAACGTGCTGATCACCGACCCGCGGCCACCCATCAGGCTCGTGCCGCCGATCACGACCGCCGCGATCACCTGGAGCTCGAGCCCGATGCCGGCGTTCGGATCTGCCGCCTCGAGCCGCGAGATCTGGAACAGCGACGCGAGCCCCGCGAGCGCGCCCATCAGCGCGAACACGAGGATTTTATACGGGCGCGGGTTTACCCCGGCCAGCCGGACCGCTTCCTCGTTCGTGCCGATCCCGACTAAATAGCGGCCGAACACGGTGCGCGTCAGCACGAACTGCGCGACGACCATCACCAGCACGGCGATCACGAACGCCGGCGAAATCCCGACCGCGATCGGGTTCGACAGGAAGTCGAACGCATCGCCGATGTACGCGGTGCGCGAATTCGTCAGCTGGTATGCGAGCCCGCGCGCGGCTTCGAGCACGCCGAGCGACACGATGAACGACGGAATCCGCCAGCCGACCGTCACCGCGCCCGTCAGCGTGCCCGTCACGGCCGCGGCCGCGATCCCGAGCAGCGCGGCGGGCAGCGGCCCCCACTGCCACTTGAGCGCGGCGACGCTGACCACCGATGCGGCCAGCGCAAGCACCGAGCCGACCGACAGGTCGATCCCCGCGATGATCAGCACGAAGGTCATCCCGACCGACATCACGACGAGATCGGGAATCTGGTTTGCGATCGTGCTGAACGTGTCGTAGCTCAGGAAATGCGAACTCAGCGACGAGAACAGCGCGATCATCGCGGCGAGCGCGCCGGCGAGCCCGAGGTAGTTCGACACGCCGAGCCGCGTGCCGGACAGCGTGCGCGCACGGCGCCCGCTCGCGGGCTGCGAAGCTGCGTCGGTCGGGGTAACGGGGGTTCGGGTCATTGCGGTCGTCCTGTCGTCGAAGCGCCGGGCTCCGTGCGCGGCACCTGCCACGCAGCGGGATCGCGCGCGGCCTCGTCGCGGCCGAAGCCTGCGAACGCGGCAGCCAGCAGCGCGTCCTGGGTCCAGTTGCCGCGCTCGAACACGGCGGTCATGCGGCCGGCCGACATCACGCCGATCCGGTCGCAGATCAGCATCAGCTCGCGCAGGTCGCTCGACACGACGACGAGCGCGCGGCCCTCGCGCGCGAGCGCTCCCATCAGAGTGTAGATCTCGAACTTCGCGCCGACATCGATTCCGCGCGTCGGCTCGTCGAACAGCAGCACGCCCATGTCGCGCGCGAGCCAGCGGCCGATCACGACCTTCTGCTGGTTGCCGCCCGACAGCTCGCCGACCGGCTGCGACGCGCCGTGGGTGCGGATGCGCAGCGCGTCGATCTGCCGCTCGGCGAGCGCCGCCTCGCGTGCGCCGTCGACGATGCCCGCGCGCGCAAACCGGTCGAGCTGGCCGAGCGACAGGTTCGCGGTGACCGACTGCGACAGCAGCAGGCCCTCGCCCTTGCGGTCCTCGGTGATCAGCGCGATCCCGTGCTTCACCGCGTCGACCGGCGAGCGGATCACGGCCGGCTCGAGCGGCTCGCCGACCGCGATCATCCCGGCGTCCGGCGTATCGGCGCCGTAGATCAGCCTCAGCAGCTCGGTCCGGCCCGCGCCAATCAGGCCCGAGATGCCGAAGATCTCGCCCGCGCGCACCTCGAGCGACACGTCGCGCACGGCCGGCTCGCGCGTCATCCCCGACACGACGAGCCGCGGCGCGCCGAAGTGGCGCGCGCCGAGGTCGATGTGTTCGCCGACCTCGCGGCCGACCATCAGCGTGACGAGGCGCTCGGTCGTCGTCGCGGCCATGTCGCCGTGATGCACGAGCCGCCCGTCGCGCAGCACGGCCACCCGTTCAGCCACGCGCGCGAGCTCCTCGAGCCGGTGCGAGATATAGACGATTGCGACGCCGCGCGCCTTCAGCCGGTCGACCTGCGCGAACAGCAGCTCGACCTCGCGCGCGGTCAGCATCGCGGTCGGCTCGTCGAGGATCAGCACGCGGCAGTCGCCGATCAGGTTGCGCGCGATCTCGACCATCTGCTGGTGGCCGATCCCGAGCGCGCCGACCGGCGTGTCCGGATCGACGTCGTCGAGCCCGACCTGCGCCATCGCGGCGCGCGCGTCGTCGCGCAGCCGCTGCCGGTCGATGATGCCGAAGCGGCGCGGCAAGCGGTTCAGGAACAGGTTCTCGGCAACCGACAGCGTCGGCAGCAGGTTCAGCTCCTGCATCACCATCCGCACGCCGAGCGCTTCGGCGTCCTTGCGGCTCGCGGGCGCATACGCGCGGCCGTCGAGCTGCAGCGTGCCGGCCGTCGGCGCGACGAGCCCGCCGACGATCTTCGACAGCGTGCTCTTGCCGGCGCCGTTCTCGCCCGTCAGCGCAAGCGCCTCGCCGGCTGCCAGCGTCAGCGAGACGTCCGCGAGCACCGGCTCGGCATAGGTCTTGCCGATGCCGGAGACGGTCAGCACGGGGACGGCTGAACGGGAAGGTTCGAAGGTCGGTTCCATCGCGATCCTGGTTGCGGCCGCACGCGGCCGGGGCGCGCGGGATTGACGCTCACAAGTGGCACGCTGGGGCCGTGATCGCGCTCACCCCGGATAACGGCCGCCGCGCCGCTTTCTTGAGGGCGGCGGCCGCAACCGGGCACGCGTTACCGGGTCACGAGGTCCACCGGCGTCTCGACCACGCCGGACATGTCGGACTGCTTGCGGTGCTCGGCAATCGCCTTGAGCGCGGTGTCGATGCCGAACACGGCCTGCTTCGCCGCGTACTGGTCGGCGGTCGCGAGCACGCGGCCGTCCCTCAGCATCGGCTTGATCGCGTTGATGTTGTCGTAGCCGACCACCGACACCTTGCCCTGCTTGCCGGCCGCGCGCACCGCGGACACCGCGCCGATCGCCATGTTGTCGTTGCCGCACAGCAGTGCCTTCAGGTTCGGGTATTCGTTGAGCATCGCGGAGGCGACCGCGTTGCCCTTGTCGATCTCCCATTCGCCCGACTGTACCGACACGACCTTCATCCCGCCCGCCTTCATCGCATCCTGGAAGCCGGCCGTGCGCTGCTGCGCGTTGGTCGTCGTCGACACGCCCTCGACAACCCCGACCTGGTCGCCGGCCTTCAGCTTCTTCGCGAGGAAGTCGCCGACCTTGCGCGCGCCCTTGCGGTTGTCGGGGCCGACGAACGGCACGTTCAGGTTCTTCGACTTCACCACGTCCGGATCGAGCCGGTTGTCGATATTGACGACGATGATGCCCGCGTCGACCGCCTTCTTCACGACCGGCACGAGCGCCTTCGAATCGGCGGGCGCGAGCACGATCGCGTCGACCTTCGATACGATCATCTGCTCGACGATGCGGATCTGGCTCGCGGTGTCGGTCTCGTCCTTGATCCCGTTGGTGACCAGGTCGAACTGACTCGCATTGTGCTTCTGGTATTCCTTCGCGCCGGTTTCCATCGTCAGGAAGAACTCGTTCGCGAGCGACTTCATCACGAGCGCGACCTTCGGCTTGCCGGCTGTCTCGGCATGGACGACCGGCGCGACGGCCAATGCGACGGCCGCGAGTGCGGCGCTCAGGAAGCGACGGCGAAAGGTGACATTCATACACATCTCCTGGCGACTGGCCCGGTGGGGCCAATTGTTGTTTTATTGCGAGCAAACGTTTGCGCTACACGTCCCGCCCAATGGCCATCGATGCTGTCGGTACCACGGAAAGAGATGCGGGGCAGACGGCCGGCTGCCGCACGCGCCAGGCGTTCACACGCCACCGCCGGCAGGTCGCCGGCGGAGTGACGGCTATGCTGGACCGTTTCTCGCGCACGCGCAACCTGTCTGATCAATATTTAAGGGTTTATTCGGAGCCCGCGGGGAAAGGCACCGCGCGAGCCGCGCGCGTGTCGCTCGTCGTACCCGGCTGCTGACTGTTGCGCACTGTCACGCGGGCGATGCCGGATCCGGCCGGGACGCCTGCCGCGCCACATCCGGGCGCGGCGCGCGACGGCGAGCGATATACGCGCGGCGTCGTCAGACGGCTTCGCGCAGTTGGCCGGCGATCTCCGCCTCGTTCAGGTGCGGTGCGAACATCTCGATCAGCCGGTATGCATACGCGCGCAGGAACGCACCCTTGCGCAGACCGACCCGCGTCGTGCTCGCCTCGAACAGGTGCTGCGTATCGAGCGCGACGAGGCCCGTGTCGCGCTGCGGATCGTACGCCATCGCCGCGACGACGCCGATCCCCATCCCGAGTTCGACGTAGGTCTTGATCACGTCGGCGTCGATCGCGGTCAGCACGACGTCCGGCACCGCGCCCGCCTGCGCGAATGCCTGGTCGATGTGCGAGCGGCCCGTGAAGTCCTGGTCGTAGGTGATGATCGGATATTCGGCGATGTCGTCGAGCGACAGGTTCTCGCGGCCGACGAGCGGGTGCCCGTTCGGCACGACCACCGTGTGATGCCACGAGTAGCACGGGAACGTGACGATGTCGGAATAGCGGTCGAGCGCCTCGGTCGAGATGCCGAGATCGGCCTCGCCGTTCAGGATCATCTGCGCGATCTGCTGCGGGCTGCCCTGGCGCAGCGCGAGATGCACCTTCGGGAACACCTCCTTGAACTGGCGGATCACCTTCGGCAGCGCGTAGCGCGCCTGCGTGTGGGTCGTCGCGACGACGAGGTGGCCGCTGTCCTGGTCCGCGAACTGGCGCGCGACGCGGCGCAGGTTCTCCGCATCGAGCAGCATCCGCTCAATCAGCTGGTGCACGGCCTTGCCGGGCTCGGTGAGTCCGGTCAGCCGCTTGCCGCGCCGGATGAAGATGTCGACGCCGAGCTCGTCCTCCAGGTCCTTGATCTGCTTCGACACGCCCGACTGCGACGTGTACAGCACGTTCGCGACCTCGGTCAGGTTCATGTTCTGGCGCACGGCCTCGCGCACGAAGCGCAGTTGCTGAAAGTTCATGGGTATGCCTCTTGGGCTGTCTTTTATCTGGTTGTTTGGTGAATCAGTTGCCTGCCGTGTTTCGGGGTGCTTCGGGGTGCGTTGCGCGATGCGTTTTGCCACGCGTTGCGCCGGCCTCAGCGCGCCGGAAACACGCGCACTGCGCGCGGCACAGCCGTCGCGCGATCGCCGACCTGCAGCGCGAGCGCGCGCCATGCGTCGCGATCGAGTTCCGCCTCGAGCGCGCCGCCGGCCCGTGCCTCGAGCTCGACGCGCACCGAGCCGCCAAGCGGCACGACGCGGCGCACGTCGACTGCGATGCCGTCCCGCTGCCCTTCACCTGCCGGCCGGAGCTGCAGGTCGTGCGGACGCACGTACGCATTCGCCGGCCCCGCGAAATCGGCATCGACCGCGATCGGCGCGGCCGCGCCTTCGGCGACGAAGCCGCGGTTGGCGACCGTGCCCGGCAGCCGGTTCGCCGCGCCGAGGAATTCGTAGACGAACGCGCTTTGCGGATGATCATAGACGTCCTGCGGGCTGCCGACCTGCTCGACGCGGCCGCGGTTCAGCACGACGATCCGGTCCGCGACCTCGAGCGCTTCCTCCTGGTCGTGCGTGACGAAGATCGTCGAGATGTGCAGATCGTCGTGCAGGCGCCGCAGCCAGCCGCGCAGTTCCTTGCGGACCTTAGCGTCGAGCGCGCCGAACGGCTCGTCGAGCAGCAGCACCTTCGGCTCGACCGCGAGCGCGCGGGCGAGCGCGATGCGCTGCCGCTGCCCGCCCGACAGCTCGGAAGGATAGCGCTGCGCGAGCCAGTCGAGTTGCACGAGCTGCAGCAGCTCGTGCACCTTGTCGCGGATCACGGCTTCCGACGGCCGCTCGCGGCGCGGCTTCACGCGCAACCCGAACGCGACGTTCTCGAACACGGTCATGTGGCGGAACAGCGCGTAATGCTGGAACACGAAGCCGACCTGACGGTCGCGCGCGCCGACCGACGCGACGTCCTGCCCCTGCAGCACGACCTGCCCCGCGTCCGCGTGCTCGAGGCCCGCGATCACGCGCAGCAGCGTGGTCTTGCCGCAGCCGGACGGCCCGAGCAGCGCAACGAGCTCGCCCGCCGGAAAATCGAGCGACACGCTGTCGAGTGCCGTGAAATCGCCGAAGCGCTTCTGAAGATGACGTACGGTGATGCCCATTCTGGTTGCCTCTTTACGAATTCGACGAAGTGACGGCGGGGCCGGCAGGCGCGGCAGCGGCATCGCGCGCGCCGGCGAGATCGGCCGCGAGGTGGCGCTCCGCGAGGAGCTTCAGCGCGAGCGTGACGAGCGCGAGCAAGGCCAGCACCGATGCGACGGCAAACGCGGCCGCGAAGTTGTATTCGTTGTACAGGATCTCGACGTGCAGCGGCATCGTGTCGGTCTGCCCGCGGATGTGGCCGGACACGACCGACACCGCGCCGAACTCGCCCATCGCGCGCGCATTGCACAGGATCACGCCGTACAGCAGCCCCCACTTCACGTTCGGCAGCGTCACGCGGCGGAAGATCTGCCAGCCGGACGCGCCGAGCACGCGCGCGGCCTCCTCCTCGTCGCTGCCCTGCGCCTGCATCAGCGGGATCAGTTCACGCGCGACGAACGGGAACGTGACGAAGATCGTCGCGAGCACGATGCCGGGCACCGCAAAGATGATCTGCACGTCGTGCGCCTGCAGCCACGGCCCGAGCCAGCCCTGCGCGCCGAACAGCAGCACGTAGACGAGGCCCGAGATCACCGGCGACACGGAGAACGGCAGGTCGATCAGCGTCGTCAGCAGCGCCTTGCCGCGAAATTCGAACTTCGCGATCGCCCACGATGCGCACACGCCGAACACGAGGTTGAGCGGCACCGCGATCACCGCGACGGTCAGCGTCAGCTTGATCGCCGACCATGCATCCGGATCGGCGAGCGACTCGACATAGAAGCCGACGCCCTTGTGCAGCGCCTCGGCGAACACCGCGGCGAGCGGCACGACGAGGAACAGCCCGAGGAACACGAGCGCGATGCCGGTGAGCAGCCAGCGCACCGCGCGCGGCTCGCTGACGGGATCGATCTGTCGGGCGGCGCGCTCACGCGCCGCGGCGGACGGGTTTTTCAGCACGGCGGTGGTCTCCTCGCTCATGGCCGGCCTCCTGCAGTGACGGTGGCGGCAGTAGCAGGCGCGGGAGCGCTTGCGCCGCGGCTCGTGCGACGCTGCAGATACCACTGCAGCGTGTTGATCAGAAGCAGCATCAGGAACGACACGACCAGCATCACGACCGCGAGCGCGGTCGCGCCCGCGTAGTCGTACTGCTCGAGCTTCGTGATGATCAGCAGCGACGTGATCTCGGACTTCATCGGCACGTTGCCGGCGATGAAGATCACCGAGCCGTATTCGCCGAGCGCGCGCGCGAACGCAAGCGCAAAGCCGGTCAGCAGCGCCGGCAGCACGGCCGGCAGCACGACGCGGCGGAACGTCAGCCAGCGCGACGCGCCGAGGCACGCGGCGGCCTCTTCCTGTTCGCGCTCGAAATCCTCGAGCACCGGCTGCACGGTGCGCACGACGAACGGCAGGCCGATGAAGGTCAGCGCGACCAGCACGCCGAACGGCGTGAACGCAATCTTGATGCCGTACGGCGCGAGGTACTGGCCGATCCAGCCGTTGGTCGCGTAGACGGCCGCGAGCGAGATGCCGGCGACCGACGTCGGCAACGCGAACGGCAGGTCGACGATCGCGTCGACCACGCGTTTGAACGGGAACGTGTAGCGCACGAGCACCCACGCGACGAGAAAGCCGAACACGGCGTTGATCAGCGCGCCGCCGAGCGCGGCCGAAAACGTCAGCCGGTAAGACGCGAGCACGCGCGGTGACGCGACGGCCGCGATGAACTGGTCCCACGACAGCGTCGCGGTTTTCAGGAACGTGGCGGCGAGCGGGATCAGCACCACGAGGCTCAAATACGCCACCGTGATGCCGAGCGTCACGCCGAAGCCGGGCAGCGCGCTCGGCTTGCGAAAGGTGTACGTCGTCATCGGATGCTCTTGCTGGGTCGAATCACAAGGGTCCGGCGCGAACGCCGGCGCCCGGAAACGCGCCGACGGACCGCCGGGAGTGCGGCGCGCTCGATGTGGCGCGCCGCTGTCGTTATGTCTGCTGTCGTCAGGTGGTTACTGCGGTTTGTAGATCGAGTCGAACACGCCGCCGTCCGCGAAATGCGTCTTCTGCGCATTCGTCCAGCCGCCGAACGTGTCGTCGACCGTGTACAGCTTCAGTTTCGGGAACTGCTTCGTCAGCTCCGCCGGCACGTTCTTCGAACGCGGCCGGTAGTAGTTGCGCGCGGCGATCTCCTGGCCCTGCGGGCTGTACAGGAAATTCAGGTACGCGTCGGCGAGCTTGCGCGTGCCCTTCTTGTCGACCACCTTGTCGACCACCGCGACCGGCGGCTCCGCGAGGATGCTCACCGACGGCACGACGATCTCGAACTTGTCGGGGCCGAATTCCTTCAACGACAGGAACGCCTCGTTCTCCCACGCGATCAGCACGTCGCCGATGCCGCGTTGCACGAAGCTCGTCGTCGCGCCGCGCGCGCCGGAATCGAGCACGCCCGCATTCCTGTAGAGCTTCGTGATGAAGTCCTTCGCGCTCTGCTCGTTGCCGCCCGGCTTGTGCACCGCGTACGCCCATGCGGCCAGGTAGTTCCAGCGCGCGCCGCCCGATGTCTTCGGGTTCGGCGTGACGATCGACACGCCCGTCTTCGTCAGGTCGTCCCAGTCCTTGATGCCTTTCGGGTTGCCCTTGCGCACCAGGAACACGATCGTCGACGCGTACGGCGACGCGTTGTCCGGCAGGCGCTTCTGCCAGTCCTTGTTGACGAGCCCCTTGTTCGCGAGCGCGTCGATGTCGTACGCGAGCGCGAGCGTGACGACGTCCGCCTGCAGCCCGTCGAGCACCGAGCGCGCCTGCGCGCCCGATCCGCCATGCGACTGCTTGAAGTTGACGGTCTCGCCCGTCTTCGCCTTCCACTCCTTGCCGAACGCCTGGTTGAAATCCTGGTACAGCTCGCGTGTCGGGTCGTACGACACATTCAGGAACGTCGTATCGGCGTGGGCGTGCGCCGCGACGCCGAGCACTGCGGCCGCGCCCAGCGCGAATGTCGTGATCAAGCGGCGTACCCCGCTCACCAGCCCCGTGTTGCGCTTCACCATCCGTGCTTCTCCCGTGTTGTCCGTCATGTTGTCGGTCTTGCGATCTGCGGGCCAGTCTAGCGAACGGCTTACATTATTAAAAATAATCGTTCCTCATTTTTTAATATTGAAAAGTGCTAACGCAGACGGAATCGACGGTTGCAGCGAACGAACCGGCGTCCGGACGTCGCGCGATCGCGCCGGAATCGACGTGATTGCGACGAACCTCACGTAACACTTGAAATTCGCGAAGTACTGTATAAAAATACAGCTCACTGTCTATCCATACAGTTCTGCCATGACCAAACTCACCGCCCGTCAGCAGCAAGTGTTCGACTTGATCCGCCGCGCGATCGAGCGCTCCGGCTATCCGCCCACCCGTGCCGAGATCGCGGCCGAGCTGGGCTTCAGCTCGCCGAATGCGGCCGAAGAGCATCTCCGCGCGCTTGCGCGCAAAGGCGTGATCGAGCTGGCGGCCGGCGCGTCGCGCGGCATCCGCCTGCTCGGCGGCGACGACGCGCCGCACCAGTTCACGCTGCCGCATGCGGGCCTGATGCAGTTGTCGCTGCCGCTCGTCGGCCGGGTCGCGGCAGGCAGCCCGATCCTCGCGCAGGAGCACATCTCGCAGCATTTCGCGTGCGATCCCGCGCTGTTCTCCAGCAAGCCCGATTACCTGCTGAAGGTCCGCGGGCTGTCGATGCGCGACGCGGGCATCCTCGACGGCGACCTCCTCGCGGTGCAGAAGCGCACGGAAGCGAAGGACGGCCAGATCATCGTCGCCCGCCTCGGCGACGACGTCACGGTCAAGCGCCTGAAGCGCCGCCCCGGCGGCCTCGAGCTGATCGCGGAGAACCCTGATTACGAAAACATCTTCGTCAAGGCCGGCAGCGCGGAATTCGCGCTGGAAGGCATCGCCGTCGGGCTGATCCGCTCGGGCGAATTCTGACAATCCGTCTCGCTCAGGAGAACACCATGGAACGCCTTGCCCGCCTGCTGCCTTTCCGTCAATTCGGCCGTCTGCGTCACCTGCGCGGCCGCACGCCATGCGCGCCGCTGTCCGCGGCGCCCGTCGGTCCAGAAGTCGCAGCCGAACAGCAGGCGTCGCTGCTGCCGTCGGCACTGCCCGCGTTCGCGCGGGTGTCGCTGAACGCCGGCCTGAATCACGCCGAACCCGCGCGTCGTGCGCCGGTGCGCGTCTATCACGGCCGGTCGCGGCTGATCATGGTCGGCACGATCGATGCGGTCTGTCGGATGATCGATCGCTGCATTGCGGAGGAACATTCGGCCGCGCACGGTGGTCTCTGATTGCGGATCATTCCCGCACCGGAGGCACCGTGAATCACGCAGCGGGCCGCTCGAAGCGGCTCAAGCCCCTGTTGATCGTCGCGCTGGTGGCCGCCGTGCTGGCGGCGATCGGCTACGGATATGCGTCACCGTACGTCGCGCTCGGTCGCCTGAAAGCGGCGATCGACGCACGCGACGCGCAAGCGGTCAGCGAATATGTCGATTTTCCGGCGCTGCGCATCAGTCTCAAACAGCAGGTCACCGACGAGTTGATGCGCCGGATCGACGCAAAGCGGCACGACAACAATCCGTTCGCGGTAATCGGGGCGTTGATCGGCTCTGCGTTGATCGGGCCGCTGGTTGACGCGTATGCGACGCCCGAAGGCGTCGCTGCGCTGATGAGCGGCATTCCGCCTCGCGGCAATCCCGGCGAGCGTCCGCCTGAATGGACAGCACGACCGTCGGGCAGCGCCTCCGGCACGCAGGCTGCCAGTGCTTCCAGTGCTGCAACTCCGCCTGCTGGCAGCGCGCCGGCCGCCCCATCATCTGCGGCGACCGACCACGCGCAAGCAAATCCGCCAGAGCGACGGCCAACGAGTGCCGGATATCGGAATATCGACGAGTTTGTCGTGACTTACCAGCGTAACGTCGACGGCGCGCGCTACGCGGCGATCTTCCACAGAGAAGGCCTGTTTTCGTGGAAGCTGGCCGCGATCGATCTGCACGGCTGAGCCGGCAGCAAGCCGCTGCCGGCCGCATCCGGCGCGCGGCGTGAAGCCGGCGCCGGTCAGACGGTCAGACGGTCAGACGGTCAGACGGTCAGACGGTCAGACGGTCATTTGGTCGCCGCGGCAGCCTCGCGTTCGCGGGCGATTTCGGCCTTCTGTTCCTCGGCCGACGAGCAGGCCACGAGGATGCTGCAATTCACGCGATCGAGCAGTTGCGTATTGCCCGACCCCATCCACCATCTCGACAGCCCGCTGCGGCAGCGGTGGCCGACCACGATCAGGTCGACTTTCAGCTCCGACGCGAGATTCGCGATCTCGTCGATCGGGTAGCCGAACGCGAAATGGCCTTCGGCCTGCAAGCCCCGTTCGCGCAGCCAGTCGACGCCTTCCTGCAGGATTTCGCGCGCGGTTTCCTCGAAGCGGCCGCACGCGACATCGGTCAGCAAGCCCGCGCTTTGCGCAATGCTCGAACGCATGTCGACGACCGACAGCAGATGCGTCTCGGCCTTCAGGTCCAGCGCGAGATTGGCACCGCAACGCAACGCCTTGCGTCCCTCGAGCGTGCCGTCGTAGCACAGCAGAATCTTGTTGTAGCTAGCCATGAAACCTCCCTATCGCGACATCGAACCCTACGCAATCATCATGGTGCGCCGCAATTCAGGACGCAAGGGATGGAAAACGCTGATTTGCCCCATGCGGCCTGTTCGCGATGATGCAGTGCATGATCCACCGCACACCGCCCGCACATCGTGCATGCGCGCCCTGAAGAGACGCAGCCGATGCACTAGAATGGCCCGTCGGTATCGCACATTCGCATTGCGCGTGCGCATCGCGAAATCTCGCCGGCCGAACCGCGGGCCAGACCGTTCATGCACCGGTTTTCGCGGACGCGCCCACCGGACACAATTGCACGCTACACCTCCAACGACAATCCCGCTCATGGCCGTCGCACCGATCGATTTTCAGAACGTCGAAAAGCGCTATGGCGACAAGCTCGTCGTCAATGGTCTCTCCTTTCGCGTGCATGCCGGAGAGTGCTACGGCCTGCTCGGACCGAACGGCGCCGGCAAAACGACGACGCTGAAAATGCTGCTTGGCATTGCGTACCCCGATGCCGGCGCAATCTCGCTATGCGGCGAGCCGGTTCCGTCACGCGCGCGTCATGCACGGCAGCGCGTCGGCGTCGTCCCGCAGTTCGACAATCTCGACCCGGATTTCACGGTTCGCGAGAATCTGCTGGTGTTCAGCCGCTATTTCGGCCTGTCCGCGCACGAGGCGCGTGCACTCGTGCCGTCACTGCTCGAATTCGCGAAGCTCGAGAACAAGGCGGACGCGAAGGTCAGCGAGCTGTCGGGCGGCATGAAGCGGCGCCTGACGCTCGCCCGCGCGCTCGTCAACGATCCGGATGTGCTGGTGCTCGACGAGCCGACGACCGGGCTCGATCCGCAGGCGCGGCATCTGATGTGGGAACGGTTGCGCTCGCTGCTCGCGCGCGGCAAGACGATCCTGATCACCACGCACTTCATGGAGGAAGCCGAGCGTCTGTGCGATCGCCTGTGCGTGATCGAGGAAGGCCGGAAAATCGCCGAAGGCGCGCCGCACGCGCTGATCGAATCGGAGATCGGCTGCGACGTGATCGAAATTTATGGGCCCGAACCGTCCTCGCTGCGCGACGAACTCGCCGCCTATGCGGTGCGCACCGAGATCAGCGGTGAGACGCTGTTCTGCTACGTGAGCGATCCGGAGCCGCTCAATGCGCGGCTCAAGGGCCGCGCCGGATTGCGCTATCTGCACCGCCCCGCCAATCTGGAGGACGTATTCCTGCGGCTGACCGGCCGCGAAATGCAGGACTGACCGATCATGGACGTACGCGACTATTCCACTTCCGCCCCGTCCGCGCCACCGCGCGCATCGCGCTTCGCGATCGCGATGCCGTCCAATGCGACCAACTGGTTCGCCGTCTGGCGCCGCAACTACCTGGTCTGGCGCAAGCTCGCGGTCGCGTCGATGATCGGCAACCTCGCAGACCCGATGATCTATCTGTTCGGACTCGGTTTCGGCCTGGGCCTGATGCTCGGGCACGTCGACGGCGTGTCGTACATCGCGTTCCTCGCGGCCGGCACGGCCGGGTCGAGCGTGATGATGTCCGCGAGCTTCGAAGCGATGTATTCGGGTTTTTCACGGATGCACGTGCAGCGCACGTGGGAAGCGATCATGCACACGCCGCTCGCGCTCGGCGACATCGTGCTCGGCGAGATCGTCTGGGCCGCAAGCAAGGCGATGCTGTCGGGCGCCGCGATCATGTTCGTTGCCGGCCTGCTCGGCTATGCGAGCTTCCCGTCGATGCTCGCGGCGCTGCCGGTGATCGCGCTCGCGGGCCTTGCGTTCGCCAGCGCCGCGATGATCGTCACCGCACTCGCGCCGTCATACGATTTCTTCATGTTCTATCAGACGCTCGTGCTGACGCCGATGCTGCTGCTGTCGGGCGTATTCTTCCCGCTCAAGCAGTTGCCGGAGATCGCGCAGCATGCGGCATATGCGCTGCCGCTCGCCCACGCGATCGAGCTGATCCGGCCCGCGATGCTCGGCCGGCCCGCGTCGCACATCGGCACGCACATCGCGGTGCTGGCAGCTTATGCAATCGGCGGCTTCCTGCTGTCCGCGTGGCTGTTCCGGCGCCGGATGATGCGCTGAGGCCCGTGCATCGCGCGGCGGGATCGTCCGCTCCCGATGCGCTCGCGGGCCCCATGTGGCCCGTCATGCGGCCCTCATGCGGCCCTCATGCATCCGTTACTCGTCGTCGTCGCTCCACGGAATCTCGACGTCCGTCAGGAACGCGACGGTCGCGAGCGGGCCGCCCTCGTGGCGGCCGAGCTTGCCGTCTGCGCGATGCCATTCGATCCGGAACTGCGTGCCCGGATCGTCGGCCACCAGATAGACCGAGCGCAGTTCTTCCGGATCCGCTTCCTCGATCGGGCCGTCGAACGACACGAGCATCTTCTGCGGCCACAGACCATTGACCGGATCGTAGATGCGGTCGCCCTGCGGAATGTCGATGCTGGCTTCGACGCCGATCGTCGCGGACGCCTCGACGATCATCGTGCCAAGTGCGCTCAGCACGGCAGTCGCGCGCGCCGAATTGGCCTGACGAATCGCGAGATCGCCGCGCGTCAGCGCCTTCTCGAGTCGAGGATGAATCTTGGGTTGGGTCATGCGTTTTCCTGATTGCTTCTTGTGAGTGGCGCTGCACGCACAATGCGGCGGCGCCGGATGAATATGACGATTACTTGGCCGGTCCGCGCGGCGCGGACCCGGCGCTCCTGACTTCGCGTCGCGAACCGCGCGGCCCGGGCTCGACACGCTGGCTGTCGCGTTCGCGACCGGCTGCCTGAACGGTGTGTTCGATGACATGCCGTCTGCCGGGCGATCCTGGCGAGGCTTCCGGATCATGCGCGCCGCACTGGTGCCCCTGTCGGGATACAGTCAGTCGGGACCCAGCCTACGGCGCCGCGGGGTGCCGGACCGCTCCGACGACGCGCGCCGCTAGAACCCCAACGCGATCGCGAGCAGCCCGCCGACGATCCCGAACACGACGACGAGCGCCGTGACGATCGCGAGCATGTATGGCTTGAACGAGCGCGCGAGCATCGCGAGCGACGGCACGCTGACCGGCGGCAGCGTCATCAGCAGTGCGCCGGCCGGGCCGACGCCCATGCCGAGCGACAGCATCGCCTGGATGATCGGCACCTCGCCCGCGGTCGGAATCACGAACAGTGCGCCGACGACCGCGAACGCGACGATCCAGCCGAGGTGGTTGCCGATTTCCGGGCCGATGTGCGGGAACAGCCACGCACGTGCTGCGCCGAGCAGCAGCACGAGCACGATGTACTCGGGCACGAGGCGCGCCGTCATCCGCGCAAGGATCTTGATCCAGCGCACGAACGCGTTGCCGGCCGCCGCCTGTTCGGCCACCAGCGCCGCGAGCCGGGTGTCATGGATCTGGTCCTCGGGGCGCGCGATCCGGTTCAGCAGGTAGCCGACCCCGAACACCATCGCGATGCCGAGCACGAGCCGCAGCGCGCTCCAGTGCCAGCCGAGCACGAAGCCCATGAACACCAGCGCGGCCGGGTTCAGCACGGTATTGCCGAGCCAGAACGCGACCGCGCCGCCCGGCGACGCGTGCCGCTCACGCAAGCCGGCGACGACGGGCGCCGCGCAGCACGTGCACATCATCCCTGGCAGCGACAGCAGGCCGCCCGCGGCGACGCTGCCGAAACCCGTCCTGCCGAGCACGCGCGCGACCCAGTGCGCGGGCAGCAGCGCCTGCACCGCGGAGCCGAGCAGCAGGCCCAGCACCATCGCCTGCCAGATCGCCTTGCCATACGCCCACGCGTAGTCGAGCGCGGCTTTCAGCGACGGTTCGGGCGCCGCCGCCGACGCGCCCATCAGGATCGACTGGCCGATCGAGTGATGTTCGGCGGCGACGAACGCCTTGTTGTAATACGGAAACCATTTCACATAGAACAGTCCCGCGACCGCGATCAGCAGGAAGGTCATCCAGCCGAGTGCCGGACTGGGTTGAGTGCGTGTGTTCTTCATGTTCTGGCCTGACGATCTGGGGTGGGCACCGCGCTGGCTGCCGTCGCCGGCAGGCCCGACTGCGCGAGTTGCGCGAGCAGCGCACTCGCCTGTTCGCGGGCATCGCCCGCATTGGGCCGGAACTGGAACGTGAGCGCCCGGTTCGGCTTGCCGAAATGCTCGCGGTAGGTCCGCGCATAGGCAGGATCGTAATGCCGGTCGATCAGTTCGCCAAACAACTCGGCACGCGCCCCCGCATCGATCATCTCGCCCCAGCGGGCGATCTGTTCGCGGCTGTGCAGGCCGATCAGCCGTGCGAGCTGCGCCCTGAACGCATCCGGCGCGTCGAACAGGTGGCCGTAATCGTCGAGCAGGAACGCGATGCGCTCGTCGCGCGCGGCGTCGACCTGGACCCACGGCGCTGCGTGGATCGCCTGCAACAGCGCGAGCGGCATCTGCACGAGGCCGATCTTGCGGCTCTCGGACTCGACGAATACCGGCCAGGCCGGATCGAAGCGCTCGAGCGCCTCGACGAGCGCCGAGTCAAACGACTTCTGCGTCGGCTGCGGCACGCCCGGCAGCGCGCCGAGCAGCGAGCCGCGATGGCATGCAAGCGCCTCGAGATCGAGCATCTGTGCGCCTGCGTCATGCAGCGCCTGCAGCAGCCGCGTCTTGCCGCAGCCCGTGTGGCCGACGAGCGCGATATAGCGCAACCGCGCGGGCAGCGCGTCGAGCGACGCGCAGACCGAGCGGCGGTACGCCTTGTAGCCGCCGTCGAGCTGGCGCGCCTGCCAGCCGATCAGGTTGAACCACGTCGTCATCGAGCCCGAGCGCTTGCCGCCGCGCCAGCAGTAGATCAGCGGCCGCCAGTTGCGTGGCCGGTCGGCGAACGTCGTGTCGAGGTGACGGGCGATGTTGCGCGCGACGATCGCCGCGCCGACGCGCGTCGCCTCGTAAGGCGACACCTGCCGGTACATCGTGCCGACGAGCACGCGCTCTTCGTTGCTGAGCACGGGCGCGTTCAGCGCGCCGGGGATGTGATCCTCGGCGAATTCGAGCGGCGTGCGCACGTCGATGATCTCGTCGAACTCGCCGGCGCGATCGAGGGTGACTATCAGGTTCTTCAATTTGGCGTCAAACGGAGGCGGCGCGACGTCGCGTGCCGCGTGGGCGCAGAGGGCGGATCGCTGATTATCTCACGCGACGGCCCGGCGGGCGTCGGGCGGGCGTCGGGCGGGCGTCGGCAGCGCCGGCGCCGCCGTGATCGCGTCGATCAGATGATCGCGGAACGCGCGCACCGACGCCGGCAGATCGCGCCCCGCCATCGTCTGCACCTGGATGCTGCGTTCGCGCAGTTGCGGGTTCGACACCGGCACCACGACGAAGCCGTCCGCGTCGCAGCGGTCGCGCACCGACAGCAGGCCGGTGAACATCACGGCACCCGTATGCTGCGCGTAACGGTACATCGACGCCGTGTTGTTGCTCGTCAGCTCGGGCGCAAGCAGCAGCCCGTCGAGCGCGCATGCGATGTCGATCAGCTGGCGCACGGTGGTGCCCGCCTCGGGCAGCACATGCGGGAAACGCGCGACATCGGCGAGCGACACCGTGTCACGCGCCGCGAGCGGATGATCGCGGCGCACCAGCGCGTAGATCGGCGCGCGCTCGGTGTGCTCGACGCGCACGCCCTTCTCCGGCGCGAGGCTGAAGGTCAGCGCGACATCCGCGTCGCCGTCGCGCACGCGCCGCGTCGCGTCGGCCGGCGACACGACCCACACCGAGAAGTCGACGCCCGGATGGCGCGCCTTGAAGCTCGCGAGCGCGCCCGGCAGGAAATCGATTGCAAAGCCCTCCGAACACGCGACCTTCAGCACGCTGCCGTGCAGCGCGTCGAGCCCGCCGATCTCCTTCATCACGTGCTCGGCCTCGAGCAGGCTGCGCTGCGCGAAGCTCAGCAGCCGCTCGCCCGCCTCCGACAAGGCCATGCCGCGCGGCCGCCGCTCGAACAGCGGCGTGCCCAACTCGCTTTCCAGCTTCGCGATCTGGCGGCTGACCGCCGACACCGCGACGTGCAGCCGCGTCGACGCGTCGCTGAGCGAACCGGTGCGCGCCACTTCAACGAAATACCGCAATCCGAGGCCGTGCAGGAAAGCCGCCATCGTTCTGTCCCCCGGCCGCCGGCGGCCGTCACGCTTTGCCTTTTCGACAAGGAAAGGTTCGAAATTCGATCATTGTGACAAATAAAACGGCTTTCTAGAATCGATCGCATTTCAGGCCACGGGCATCCACGGCCTGCCACCGGACAACTTTGCATGCGTCCCGTGTGCGAAGCATGGGGCCTGAGCAAGCGCTAAAGCGCCAACTCCGGTCGACAAAGGAGACACGTCTTGACCCGCACCGCCGCCATCCAGCACGCGCAAAGCCAGTTCGAATCCGGCGCGTTCTTCGCAACCCTCAGCCGCCGCATCGGCCTGCGCACCGAAAGCCAGGAAAGCGGTTCGGCCGCCGCGCTGCGCGCGTACCTGACCGACGAGATCGCCCCCGAAGCCGAACGCCTCGGTTTCGCAACCCGCATCGCGGACAACCCCGTCCACGGCGGCGGCCCGTTCCTGATCGCGTCGCGGCACGAGGACGACACGCTGCCGACCGTGCTGATCTACGGCCACGGCGACGTCGTGCGCGGCTACGACGCGCAATGGCGCGCGCCGTTGTCGCCGTGGTCGCTGACCGTCGACGGCGACCGCTGGTACGGCCGCGGCAGCGCCGACAACAAGGGCCAGCACTCGATCAATCTCGCGGCGCTCGCGAGCGTGCTGGCTGCACGCGGCGGCCGGCTCGGCTTCAACGCGAAGCTGCTGATCGAAATGGGCGAGGAAACCGGCTCGCCTGGCCTCGACGCACTGTGCCGCCGCGAGCGCGACGCGCTGGCCGCCGACGTGCTGATTGCGTCCGACGGACCGCGCATCGCCGCCGACCGGCCGACCGTGTTCCTCGGCTCGCGCGGCGCCGTCAATTTCAGATTGAGCCTGCGCGCGCGCGATGGCGCGCATCATTCGGGCAACTGGGGCGGGCTGCTGCGCAACCCGGCGATCGTGCTTGCGCACGCGCTGGCGAGCCTCGTCGACGCGCGCGGCGCGATCCGCGTCGCCGGCCTGCGTCCGCCGCCGATTCCGGCCGCCGTGCGCGACGCGCTCGCCGATCTGACCGTCGGCGGCGGGCCCGGCGACCCGACGATCGACACGGACTGGGGCGAACCGGGTCTCAGCGCCGCCGAGCGCGTGTTCGGCTGGAACACGCTCGAGATCCTCGCGTTCAAGGCCGGCAACCCCGAGTACCCCGTCAACGCGATCCCGCCCGCCGCCCATGCGCACTGCCAGCTGCGTTTCGTCGTCGGCACCGACTGGGAAGCGCTGCACACGCGCCTGCGCGCGCACCTCGACGCACATGGCTTCGCCGACGTCGACATCGACGTCGAGCGCGGCGCGCCGGCAACACGCTTGCCACCCGACGATCCGTGGGTGCGCTGGGCCGTCGCGTCGCTCGCGCACACGACCGGCAAGAAACCCGCGATCCTGCCGAACCTCGGCGGCACGCTGCCGAACGAAGTGTTCTCCGACACGCTCGGGTTGCCGACGCTTTGGGTACCGCACTCGTATCCCGCGTGCGCGCAGCACGCGCCGGACGAGCACCTGCTCGGCAGCGTCGTGCGCGAGGGTCTCGCGATGATGGCGGGACTCTTCTGGGATCTCGGCGAACACCCGCCGTCCGGGCATCGTGCGGCGCTCGATGCCGCCGGCGCCGGCCACTGACTCGACGCGGCCGTCGAGATTTCATGCATCGCCAGTCGTCCACCCTTTCGCCGGACACGCACACACGATGACCACCACTACGCTGACCACACCGGAAGCCGTCCGCCCGAGCGCCGCGAAGATCCGGCGCATCATCCTCGCCGCGTCGATCGGCAACGCGCTCGAATGGTTCGACCTGATCGTCTACGGCTTCTTCGCGGTGACGATCGCGAAACTGTTCTTCCCCGCGACGAGCGAAGCGACGTCGCTGCTGCTCACGCTCGGCACGTTCGGCCTGTCGTACCTGATCCGGCCGATCGGCGGCTTCGTGCTTGGCGCGTACGCGGACCGCGCCGGACGCAAGGCATCGCTGCTGCTGTCGATCGCAATGATGATGGGCGGCACGCTGCTGATCGCGGCGATGCCGACCTATGCGTCGATCGGCATCCTCGCGCCGCTCGGGATCATGCTGTCGCGCCTGATGCAGGGCTTCTCCGCGGGCGGCGAGTTCGCGAGCTCGACCGCATTCCTCGTCGAACATGCGCCGCAGCGGCGCGGCTTCATGTCGAGCTGGCAGTTCGCGAGCCAGGGGCTCGCGACGCTGCTCGCATCGGGGTTCGGCGCGCTGTTGACGAGCACGCTGACGCCTGCGCAGCTCGAAAGCTGGGGCTGGCGCGTGCCGTTCCTGTTCGGTCTCGCGATCGGGCCGGTCGGCCTGTACATCCGCCGCTACGTCGACGAAGGCGTCGAGTTCAAGACGCAAGCCCGTTCGGAGGCGCCCGTGCGCGAACTGTTCGCGGGCCAGAAGCTGCGCGTGCTGCTCGCGATCGGCGCGCTCGTGATCTCGACCGCGGTCAACTACATGGTGCTGTACATGCCGACCTACGCGATCAAGCAGCTCGGCCTGCCCGCATCGACCGGCTTCGCGGCGACGCTCGCAACCGGCTTCGTGCTGACGCTCGTCACGCCGCTCGTCGGCCACTGGTCGGATCGCACCGGGCGGATCCGCGTGATGACGGTCGCGGCGCTGCTGTTGCTCGTCACGGTCTGGCCGACGTTCGCGTGGCTCACGCATCATGCGTCGTTCGCGACGATGCTTGCCGCGCTGATCTGGATCGGTGCGTTGAAGGCGATGTATTGCGGCGCGCTGCCCGCGCTGATGGCGGAGATGTTCCCGGCGCAGACGCGTGCGACGGGGCTTGCGGTCAGCTACAACACAGGCGTCACGCTGTTCGGCGGTTTCGCGCCGTTCGTCATCACGTGGCTCATCAGCGCAACCGGGAACCGCCTGTCGCCGGCGCTCTACCTGATGGGCTGCGCGCTGCTGAGTCTCGCGGCACTGTTCGTCGCGCGCACGCGGCTGCGGATGCGCTGATCGTTGCAATCGACGTGATAAACACGTTCGCCACGGCCCGCGCGGCGATGCGCGCGCTGCGGCCGTGACAAGCGTCAAGACGTCATTTACGGTGCGGGGTTCGGCTGCAGTTCGTGCAGCGCGTCGATCTCGGCGAGGATCTCGTCGGACAGCTTGACGTTGACGCTGCCGATGTTCTCCTTCAGTTGCTCGAGCGACGTCGCGCCGATCAGGTTGCTGGTCAGGAACGGACGGCTGTTGACGAACGCGAGCGCGAGCTGCGCAGGCGACAGGCCGTGCTGCTTCGCGAGCGCGACGTAGCGCGACGTCGCCGCGACCGCCTGCGGCTTGCTGTAGCGCTGGAAGCGCTCGAACAGCGTGATGCGCGCGCCGGCCGGACGCGCGCCGTTCTCGTACTTGCCGGACAGCCAGCCGAACGCGAGCGGCGAATACGCGAGCAGGCCGACGCCGTCGCGGTGCGTGAATTCCGACAGCCCGTTCTCGAACGTCCGGTTCAGCAGGCTGTACGGATTCTGGATGCTGGCGATGCGCGGCAGCCCGAGCTTCTCGGCCGCGCGCAGGAATTGCGCGACGCCCCACGGGGTCTCGTTCGACACGCCGATCGCGCGCACCTTACCCGCCCTGACGAATTCCGCGAGCACGCCGAGCGTTTCCTCGATCGGCACCGTGTAAGCGTCGTCGACCCACGGATACGCGGGACGGCCGAACGTCGTCGTGCTGCGGTCCGGCCAGTGGAGCTGGTAGAGGTCGACATAGTCGGTCTGCAGGCGCTTGAGGCTGCCGTCGAGCGCTTCAGTCAGGTTCTTGCGGTCGAACTGATTGCCTTCGCCGCGAATGTGGCGCGGGTTGTGCGGTTGCCGCGCAGGGCCGGCGATCTTCGTCGCGAGCACGATCCTGTCGCGCAGCGCGCGATGCTGCGCAAGCCAGGTGCCGATGTACTGCTCGGTGCGCCCCTGGGTTTCGGGCTTCGGCGGCACCGGATACATTTCCGCTGCGTCGATCAGCGTGACGCCTTGCGCAATCGCATAGTCGAGCTGCTCGTGCGCATCGCGCTCCGAGTTCTGCTCGCCCCACGTCATCGTACCGAGACCGATCAGGCTGACTTCGATGCCCGAATCGCCAAGTGTGCGGTATTCCATGCTGTTCCTGTCGCGTCGGTGGAAAGCAGGAAAGCTATCACATTGAAGCGTCTGCTTCAGATCGGCGCCGCAATCGCTTACAAGCGGCCTTCGCGAACGGATGCGATGCGCCAGAACCGGCGCGAGCCGGCCAGCTCAACCTCGCCGCTTCGGCAGCGCGCACGCCGGGCGCCAGGCGCCGGGAGCGACGGATGCGCACCCTTCCCGCGGCACCGCGCTTGCGCCCCGCTCCGTCACTGCGGCCGCTGAATGAAACAGGTCGCCGACGCGTGCGCGACGATCTTGTCGTCCGGCGTCTTCAGCGTGCCTTCGGCGACGCCGAGCGAGCGCGACAGATGAATCACGCGGCCTTCCGCGATCAGGTCGACGTCGCGCGGCACGGGCCGCAGCATCTTCACATGCAGGTCGATCGTGCCGTAGCCGATGCCCGCGTCGAGCATCGTATGCACCGCGCAACCGGTGACCGAATCGAGCACCGTCGCCGCGAATCCGCCATGCACGCCGCCGAGCGGGTTCAGGTGCCGGCCGTCGGCGCGCGCCGACATCTTCACGTAGCCGAGTTCGACCGCCTCGAACTGCATCGGAACGGTTTCGGTGATCGACGCGCGCGGCACGTCGCCCGTGGCGGCGGCACGCAACAGTTCCAGACCGGACATGGAAAGCGGCTTCATCGGGTGACTCCTGATGGCAAGCGCATTGCAGCGCTAGTAAGTTCCAAATTGGAACTGATTATTCACAACGGAAAACCGGCTGTCAATGCCAGCGTCGGCCGATGCATCCGAGGGTCGGTTCTATAATCGAACCCGCTCTTTCCTGAACCGACTCACGGAGCCCGACGATGAAATGGGATGACATCGGCTCGCTGAACTGCTCGGTCGCGCGCACGCTCGCCGTGCTCGGCGACCGCTGGACCATGCTGATCCTGCGCAATGCGTTCCTCGGCTGCCGCCGCTTCGATGCGTTCCAGGCGCAGCTCGGGCTGACCCGTCACGTGCTGGCCGAACGTCTCGCCCGCCTCGTCGACGAAGGCGTCTTCGTCAAGCGCGCATATCAGGAGCGCCCGCCGCGCTTCGAATACCGCTTGACCGAGAAAGGCCGCGACCTCTACCCGGCGCTGCTCGCGCTGATGGCGTGGGGCGACCGCTGGAAGGACGATGGTCAGGGAGCACCGCTGCAGCTGCGCCATCGCACCTGCGGTCACGTGATGCACGCGGTCGCGGTGTGCTCCGCGTGCGGCGAACCGCTCGATCCGCGTGACGTGCAGCCGGAGGCAGGCCCGGGATGGATCGGGTCGGATACATCGGAGGCGCCGGCCGCGCCTCGTGAGTAATGTGTTCGGTGGAAAAGCCGATTGGCATCGTGTGTCGCATGACTCCGCATTCACACTGACGAACGCAGATCGTTTCGCAGCCGCATACGACTCGAAACAAGACAGCCGTGGTCGCCGCAACGCGTCTGCGCTAAACTCACGGCCCGCTGTCTCAAAAAACCCCGTTGTCCACGATGTTGTCGAGAAATCGCGTCGCCGCTGTCTGCCTTGCCTCATCCCTGCTCGTCACGCCATTCGCCGCATTCGGCAAGACGCAATCCGAATCATTCCTGCAGCAGGCGATCGATTTCGTGTCGCGCCTGCTGCCGGCCCCGACGCACGAAGCACCGGCCAGCCAGGTCGTCGAGTCGGCGTTCTCGCCTGACGGCGGCGCGGAGGCGCTCGTGCTGAAGGCGATCGGCGCCGCGCGCAGCTCGCTGCGCGTCGCGGCCTACTCGTTCACGTCGCCTGCCGTGACGCGCGCGCTGCTCGCCGCGAAGCGGCGCGGCGTCAACATCGCGGTCGTTGTCGACGACAAGGGCAATCGCGCGAAAAGCAGCAAGCAGGCACTGAACCTGCTCGTCAACGCAGGCATTCCGACCCGCACCATCGATGCATACGCGATCCATCACGACAAGTACATCGTGGTCGATGCCGAACATGTCGAGACCGGGTCGTTCAACTACAGCGCATCGGCGGCAACGCGCAACTCCGAGAACGTCGTCGTGGTCTGGAACAATCCGCAGCTCGCGTCACGCTATCTCGCGCACTGGCAGAGCCGTTTCGACCGGGGTACCGCTTACCGCTCCACGTACTGATACGCGCGAGCGCAACGCGCCACGTGCCGCGCGGAACGACGCCGCACGACGACACGACCGCCGGCAGCCCCCAGCACACGATCGATGATCGCCGACCATCGAACGGCAATCAACCCGGCCGAACGGCCAACGATTTGGCCAACGATTTGCGGCTCTTACGCGCGCGGAGCGGCGACGACGTGCAGCGCCGATTTGCTCAATGCAGCCCGCCCGCTTGTCCGGCAGCGGCATTGGTTCGTGACATCAGCAACGCGCAGTCGCGCTGGCTCTGCTGCGCGCCGCTCGCCGGATGCCCGTCCGGACCGGCTGCATCGATCATTGCGGCGCTGCGAACGCAGGTCGCGTCGGCTGCGAGGAAGGTCTGAACCATCGGATAGAGGATGTAGAGCGCCAGCGCGAGATACCCGGCGTACAGAAATCGAACCATGTGGCGTTGTCGTGAACAGATCAATTCGCTCTGTTTACGGCACCGCGACGCACGACTTGAGGCCGCGCGCAAAGCACGCGCACGAGCGCGATGCATGCGCCGCACCGGTCGAACCTGCATGCGCGGCCCGCGTGCGCCGCCGGCCTCCCGCAGCCGCATGGCGGCGCGGCGCGGAACGCGCGACACAATCGCGCGTGATCCACGCCGCTCTTGCGCGAACCCTCAGCCGCCGCACCCCGGCGCGCTCGCCATCGCGGCGGCAATCTGTTCCGGCGTCAGGTCGCGCTGGTGCGTCGCGAGCGACCAGCGATGCCCGAACGGATCCTCGACCTGGCCATAGCGATCGCCCCAGAACATGTCCGTCGCCGGCATCTTGAGCGTCGCACCGGCCGAGACGGCCTGTGCGATCGCCGCATCGACGTCCGGCACGAACAGGTGAAGCACGACCGGCGTGCCTTTCAGCGCCTGCGGCCCGAGCGCGCCATGCTCGGGCATCTCGTCGACGAGCATCAGCGCCGAATCGCCGATGGTCAGGCAAGCGTGCGCGAGCATCCCGTTCGGGACCTGCAGCCGGAACAGCTCGACCGCGTTGAACGCGCGCTTGTAGAACTCGATCGCATCGGCGGCGCCGGCGCAGATCAGATGAGGGGTCAGCGTACGCATCCCTTCGGGGATCGGTTTGACGGACGTGGACATGAGCATCGCTCCTTCGGTCGGTTGTCGGTTTGGAAAGCGAGGCGTGGCGCACGATGCGTACGCCTCCGACGATACGACGGACGAGCGGATGCGGAATCGACATGTCGGGCAAAAAATTTTCGCACGACGGACGCGGAGGACGTTTCGACGATGCGTTGCGCACCGTTCAGATCTGCGGAAGATCCCTGAGCGTGCGGGCCTCTCTCGTCGCATCCACATCGAGCTCGATGCCTTCAGTGGCGTCGCGATAGACGACGCTCTTCAATTTCGGTCCCGCCACATGATCTCCCGACGCGTCGAAGATCACATGGACGTCGTCGCCTCCGACGACGGCACGGACCACCTCCGCCACCGGCGCTTCACGGGGCGCTGCGATCCACGCACGACCCGCGGCATTCACCTGCCCCCATCGCACGTGGGTCACGCGTCCACTGCGTGGATCGATTCTGACGCCATTCACTGCGAATACCGACATCGGGACCTCCGTGAACTCGTTTGCGGGCGATACGCGTGGAACGATCATCTCCGAATCGCGGCGCGCTTGTCCAGCGTGAATCCGCACGGGTGTGCGCAGCAGTGATTCGGTCGACCACGCACCCGGCACGATCGAGTTGCCGTGCAGGCTCGGCGGGACCGCCGGCCGAAGGCAAAAAAAATCCCGACAGCACGAGATGCGCTGCCGGGACCAAGGCATTGCCGACACGACATCGACAATGGGCCTAAGTACAAGCCTAGGCACGAGGATCGTTACGCACACATGTTATGCGAATGAAAGAATGTTTCGGAATGGCACAATCCGCCAAACACCTGTTCGAATCGGTCAAGACGACCAGTGAAACGGCCATGCGCCCGTTCGCGATTCGCGAGTCAGACACGATGCGATCGGCTGGCGGCGCGCTTGAGCCACGCGGCGGCGACTGCAGTGCGCCGTACAGGAATCGTGACGCGGCGCCTCGACGAGGACATACGTCAACGGGATCACGACGCATCCGAATTGCATTTCGAACTGATGACATCGGGCATAGATGCGCTATGCTGGTCTTTCAATTTCGTTACCAACACAGGCCCCGGAAACCGATGAAATTCGCCTCGCTCGTCGTCACCGCACTCATCGCGCTTGTCCTCTCAGGCTGTGCGATCTCGACGCCTGACGGCGGATACAGGATCGGGCCGGCTGCTACTGGCGGCTTCTGAATCGGTTCGACAGCCCGCTCGACGCAGCACAATTTCACGCGGAATTGGCAGTCGACAACAGCACGTCGCATGCTGACGCCCGCATCGGCAATCACGTCCGGGATGCGTGACGTCAAGGCAAATGAACACCTGGCCGTTCCTCTACGTAGAGTCGCGATTCGCGCTTCCGTGCGTACTGCAGTTGTTGTCCCTGACCAGCGACGCTCTCCCCGGCCGCGCAATATCCATGCGTCGCTGCGGGGACCTTGAACCACGCTCGCCGTGTCTCCCGATATGGCTGCATCCGACAGCATCTTGGGACTGGCGTTCGCCCACCGCATACCTTAGTCTATGGGTTCTTTCGGCAAGCGTCTGCAAGCACAATGAGCATCTCGGGTCCGAGTCTCACCACAGCGATCATATGCCGGGATTCATGCATATGGTTCTCCGCTTACCAATTCGGATGGGGCTACGGGGCCTACGCCTTACCAGGCACGATCGTTTGCAGCCTGCTTGGCGCCGCCGACACAACCCCACCGCAATTGCTATTGGCCTTTGAACTGGGCACGCAGAAAATCCTGCGCGCCGTCACGCGACGCGGACCGGCCGCAAGCGGCGAGCGCGTGTATCTCGATGCCTGCGATTTCCACTTCGAGCAGACCGTCTCGCCTGACTCGATAGCCGAGGTTGCAATCTCGTCTGCCGGATAAAGCAAGAGCATCGCGAGGCCGCGTCGATGTTGTTCGTGTCATGAACCGACCCATCACGTTGCAAGCCGCATCGTCGGCCGACATGCCGTTTCTCCTGAGTCTTCGCAAGCTCACGATGACCGAGCATTTGCTGCGGGTCGGCTTGCCTGTCGACGACGACGCACACGACCAGCGCATCCGGTTGCACTTCGAAGACGCGACGATCATTTGCGAAGGAAGTGAACGTATAGGGCTGCTTAAACTGAGCCGCGCCGTTGACGAATGGCACTTGCACCAGATTCAGATACTGCCCGATCACCAAGGAAATGGCGTTGGGAGACTCGTGCTATGCACCGTCCTCGAGGAGGCCAGACTCGAACGCGTCCCTGTCTCCCTGAGCGTCGTTCACGGAAATCCGGCGCGTCGCCTCTACGAGCAGCTTGGTTTCCGCCCCGTCGCCGAGACATCGATCGATGCGAAGCTGATATGGCGTCCGTGAAGGTGCGTGACGCGCAAGTTTGCCTGGGAATCGATCGGGAAATTCAGCCAACCCATCTCAGCACGCTGTTGTCATCGTCTGATTGCGAGAGATGGACGGGACCTTGCTATACGCCCTCCAACATGCCCGCCCAGACCTCGGCGGTCTCGTCGAACGTGCCGTATTCGTGGTTGCCGCTGACGCCAAACCAACCGTTTTTGATCGCGTGGCTGATTGCCCTTCGGCAGATTTCCTCGAGTCCGTCACTTTTCGCGCGGGTCCAGAGTTTCCCGGGCAAAGGGATGCTGAACCAGGTATCGCTGAAATCGTCGAATGCGCTGAATTGAATATTGGTCGGAAAGCAATCGTCTCGGCAAACGACACCGACATGGAAGCCTCGCGCATAGCCGTTGACGTCCACTTCGAAGAGATAACCTGGTGCGAAGAGTTCGATCATCATTCTGGTCACCTATATTCAATTCGTGGTGATCGTACCAGCGGGGACCGGCGTACTTTTATCAAAAGCTAGTCCGCTGACGCCAACCTCTATGTCACCAAGCGGCCGCCAGGCAACCGCGCCCCATTCCGTCACGCGCGCCTCAACACGCCAGGCCAACACTCGGCGATCTCGTTGAACACGACGTCGTACTCACGATGGCCACTGACGTCGAACCAGCCACTGCGGAGAGCCTGGCTGATTGCCTTGCGGGAGACAACCTCAAGGCCGCCCTCTTTCGCGGGACGCCAGAGTTCGGCGGGCAAATGGATACCGAACGAGGTTCGACGAATGCCGCTGCTATCGGCAAACTCGTTGAAATGAATGCTGGTGGGATATGAATCGTGCCGGCACACGACGTCGACATGAAACTTTCGCGGGTCACCGTCGATGTCAATTTCGCAAATGTAACCCGCAGCAACGAGTTTGGTCGTCACCCCGCTCCCCTTCATTCAAATCGGGGCGATCGTAGCATTGGAGAACGAGCAATTTGTCTCAAAAGCTAGGCGGTTTGAGACATCGTTGGTGGTGGCCGACACCGCCATATTGCCTGGATGGTACCCGTCCTTGAACGCGGTCACGTCGGCGACGATTTATCTTCGCCTTTATTTATTTCGGAATGCATATAAACTGCAATGCGCCCCGATGTCGGGACGTTCAAAGCAATTGGGTTACTTGATAGAGAAACCCGGCACTTACGGGAATTGAAAAGCAGCTTGTGGACGGCTTGTATGGCGCCCGCATTTTTTGACTTGAGGATGCGATGGGCGATCGATCAAAAAAAACCCGGCAGCCGGAGCCGCCGGGACAATCACCCGCTGTTTGTCGGCGCGCTAGCGGGAGGGTCATAGCGCGAAATCCGCGCCAGAGGACGCTGAGAGGTTGAGGTCAATGCTATCGCCGAAAAACTGGTGCGATCCGCCAAGCCTGTGGTCGATTCAGCCATTGTGGCCGTTTGACAGGCAACCCGGACCACGACTGACCAGAACGAAAAAAGCCCGCTCTCAGGGGATGAGAGCGGGCAAGTGTTTGGCACACCTCTGGCACGAGCTGTGTCAAGAGAAGATAACGGCATCTCCGCGGACAACCTTATCCTCGGGAAAACCCTCACTCCCGAACGGGATGGCCGGGGCGCGGCGGAGAAAAGCAACGTCCGTTGGCGCTCGGATGGTTTCGAATTCCGCTGCGACGACGGCGCATCCTTGCGCGTTGTTTTCAGGCAGGACCGCTACATTGCCGACCGAACGCTAATGTTCTTGCCGCAAATTGTCCGGAAGCCGGCGACGAAAATCGTCAGAAGTCCATATAAATTGGATGACTTAGCGCTTCGTCAAAGCGATGAAGCATGATTTCGTTTCGTGGATGCGTAAGCCCGGCGCCAGAACGGCGCAGCAGAATCGGGCGATCGCGCTCGATCACGACAACGAGCCGCATCAGCACGGCGCGCACCCAACGCAGACAGCGTCGGACATGGAAACGAAGAAGCCCGCTTGCTTTCGCAGAGCGGGCTTCGATGTTGGTTGCGGGGATAGGATTTGAACCTATGACCTTCGGGTTATGAGCCCGACGAGCTGCCAGACTGCTCCACCCCGCGGGCGAAATTATATGGGTTTTAGTTCGTCAATGCAAACATAAAAACGCGCTTGCTTTCGATTGCGGGCCTGGCTTCCTGCAGACGCCCGTCCTCATGGGGAGAGCGCTCATATCAGCGAGGCGGACGCGCACGCCGAACGCATGCACGCATGGAGTACTGCTGGCGGAGGCGGCTACGACGAAGACGGGGAATCTGCCAGCGAGCAATTTGCCGATCTGTGGAATGGCCTCGACTCCGTGCGCGGCTACGAACGGACACGCACCCTTGGGTCTCGGCCATCGGTTCGCGAAGGTGCACCTGTGCTAAAGGTCACCCTCATCGATCTGGATCACGAACGCGTCAGGGGCATCAACCGGCCCGAGCGAGTCGTAGTGCCCGATACGTTTCGCGACGATTTCTCGCACGCGCCTCTCGATCCGAGTCTGCTCGCTCGCATTGCTGGACCGACCTCGTCGACTGCAAACCGAACTGATGCCAAC
The DNA here is from genome assembly GCF_017104785.1 of Burkholderia sp. Ac-20353. Taxonomy (NCBI): domain Bacteria; kingdom Pseudomonadati; phylum Pseudomonadota; class Betaproteobacteria; order Burkholderiales; family Burkholderiaceae; genus Burkholderia; species Burkholderia sp. Ac-20353. Next base: position 31,456 of record NZ_JAAGPL010000044.1, read on the forward strand.
CAAGCACCCCGACTACTTCTCGTTGCAGGACATTCGCCCCGTCGCGATTCCGACGAAGCTCACGAATCGCGATGTCGATGCATACGATTTCGCGGCGCACGCGAACCCAGGCGCGACGCCTCGGCACTACGATCGACGGGAGGTGAAAGCCGCGGACGCGACAGAGTGAATTCCGAAATTGCGATTTCCGTTCCGGAATTCAGATCGTGAAAAGCAAAACAGGCGCCTAAGCGCCTGTTTTGTTTATGCATTCTGTGGGGTGGCTGATGGGACTCGAACCCACGACGACAGGAATCACAATCCTCTAAAGACGACATTTCCCCGCATTGACTGAAATTCACAAAATTGTGCGTATCGCTCTACAGACAACGTATACAGCCGATTAAGGTTACAACATCCTGTTGACTTGCGTTGATTTGTCTGCCTAGAATCGGGTTACATGGCGGTTACATGGAACGTATGTAACCCGAAACCCGAATGGTGGCGACAGTGGCGAAGGTCAATTTCACGGCGGGGCGGGTCAACGGGCATAGCTGCCCCGCTGGCAAGTCTCAGGCGTTTCTCTGGGACAGCGGTGCTTCCGGCCTAGGCCTTCGTGCCACGGCGGCGGGCGCGCTGGCCTATATCTATCAGGGCAAACTGAACGGGGCGACGGTGCGCGTCACGATTGGCTCGCCGAAAGACTGGGGCATTGATGATGCGCGGGACGAAGCGCGCCGCCTTCAACGCTTGGTTGACGCCGGCAAAGACCCGCGCGAGGAAGCCGCCGAGCAACGCGCCGCCCATGAAGCTCGAAAAGTTGAGGCGCGCCGCCTGGACGTGACTCTGACCGAGGCGTGGACTGCGTACATCGAGGCTCGCCGCTCGAAGTGGAGCGACCTGCATCACCGCGACCATGTAACCCTCGCCAGCGCCGGTGGCCAGCTGAAGAAGCGTGGCAAGGGGCTGACGGAACCCGGGCCGCTCGCCGCATTGATGCCACTCAAACTGTCGGACCTGAGCGCCGACCGCGTGAGCGAATGGCTGACGGATGAGGCCGCCAAGCGTCCGGCCCGTGCCCGTCTCGCTTTCAATCTTCTGCGCATCTTCGCGACGTGGTGCGAATCGAAGGCCGAATATCAGGGGCTCATCGACCCGCAGGCCGTCACCACCCGCCTGTCGAAAGACGCCCTGCCGAAACAGGCCGCCAAGACCGATTCCATTCAGCGCGAGCAACTGGCCGCCTGGTTCGCCGCGGTCCGCCAGCTCAGTAATCCGGTCATGGAGGCGTATCTGATTGGTCTGCTGCTGACCGGCGCGCGCCGCGAGGAATTGGCCGAGCTGCGTTGGGATGATGTGGATTTCCGGTGGCGCAGCCTGCACCTGAAAGACAAGGTGGAAATTGAGACCGGGCGAGTTATTCCTCTGACACCTTATTTCGCCAGCGTGCTGCTCGAACTGAAGCGCATCAACGACACGCCGCCGAACGTCCGACAGATGCGCAGCCTTGAGACCAAGGGCGAAACGTGGCGGCCGCCAGATTGGGTATTCGCCAGCAAGACTTCGAGCGGGGGCCGACTGGCTGCGCCGAACAGCGCCTTGCATCGCGTCTGCGGGATTGCGGGCATCGCGCCAGTGACGTTGCACGGCCTGCGGCGGTCATTCTCGAGCCTGGCCGAATGGACGGAAGTCCCGTCCGGCATCAAGGCGCAAATCATGGGCCACAAGCCGTCCGCCATCGCCGAGCGCCACTACAACGTGCGCCCGCTCGACCTGCTGCGCATGTGGCACGACAAGCTGGAGGTGTGGATTCTCAAGGAGGCCCGTATCGACTTCAAGCCCGAACAGAACCAACAGGGCCTGCAGGCTGTCAGTCAGTAACCTGCAAACATAGCAAAAAAGAGATAAACTGATGACGTGGCATGTTGAGCTGATATCCGAGGCCGAAGCCGAATTGCTGGCGCTGCCGCCCGATATGCGCGCCCGGTTCGTGCACATCGCGGAAATGCTGGCGGAGTTCGGGCCGCAGCGTGTCGGGATGCCCCATGTGCGCCCGCTGGAGGGGAAGCTGTGGGAAATCCGCATGACGGGCCGGGATGGCATCGCGCGGGCGATATACGTTACTAGGACCGGGCGGCGGCTGGTTGTGCTGCACGTGTTTGTGAAGAAGACACAGAAGACTCCGCGCCGTGCCATCGAAACGGCCTACGCCCGGATGAAAGAGGATTGAACGATGACTGACCTTGCAACCCTGAAGAAGCGCCTGCTGGCGGACCCGGCTACCCAGGCCGAGTACGAGACGCAGGCGCCGGAATTTGCCGTCGCGCGCGAACTCATCGCCGCTCGCGTGCGTGCCGGACTGACTCAGGAACAGGTGGCCGAGAAGATGCAGACGACCCAATCGACCATCGCGCGCATGGAGAGCGGCCGCACGATGCCGTCGCTGCGCACGCTGTCCCGCTACGCCGAAGCAACGGGAAGCCGCGCCGTGGTGCGCCTGGAGGCCGCGAAGTAGTTTGACCGCCGCCTGACGGTATCAGGCAGAAGCGGCGGCCAAGGTGCTGCAACACCAAGGCCACCTAACCACAATCCAAGCTAAAAAGGAGCTTGAATCATGGCTGAAGCTGATTTTACCCTCGACGACAAGGCACTCGACGAACTCTATGAGCAGGTCTTGCACTGCGAGCCTGCCATTGCGCCACAGGATGTTCGCCAGCTAGCTGACCTCGTGATGAACCAAGAGCAGGTAGGTCGCAATTGGCGGTTGACCGCCCTTATTGCGGGCAAGGGGGGCGGATTTTATCGGGAACTTGCCGAAAATGCGGACCAAGCGCAGACGTTTGCACCCACCACCATTTGCCTGCGCGACTTTGCCAAACTGCTTCGTCAAGTGGCTGATTTAGCCGATTCGGCGTCAGCGCGCATCATGGTGGCGGGGTGCAACCACGAACATTTTAATGATTGGGTGAACGAGCCGGCATAGGCATGTTGTCCAACTTCCCCAACTCCGCCATGTTCGCCAACTTTTCCAACGTGGAAGACGTGGCGTAGTTGGCGGACTTGACCCGTTTTGCCTCTGCCTAGCTCGACGGAGCGAAAAGCCGGACACCTTCACCGGCCTGGCAGGGGCTCCCGATTGAAGGTTTGCGCTTGAAGGAGCGCAGATGAACCACAACCATGTAACGTCGGCTGGACTCCCCGACCGGCTAACCATTGACGAGGCTGCAAGCCTCGTTGTCAAGAACACCGGGAAGCCGCGGGATCACGTCATCTCGTACCTGATCGATTGCGCCGGACAGGGTTATTTTTCGGCAGATGTCGCATCGCAAGCGGACTACGAGAACGTAAGCCACATTTCCCGCATTGCCCCGTCGAAGTCGACCGTCTCAACGGCAGAACTTATCGAATGGCTTAACGACGAAATCGAAGACGCGCACCAGAGAGCTCGTGAGGCGGTAGCTCGCAAAGAAACCGACAAGTGGGGTTATCCCGTCAAGCCTGAAGATGTGCGTGTACATCTCATCCCATGGTCGGAGCAACTGGACGATTTATCGCGAGACGAAACCATCAGCATGTCGCCACGAGGCTGGATCGAATATCTCGCTGTCGAGGTTGCCGAGCGACGGCAATGGGAGAAGGCCGAGCGCGATGCCAAACTCCCGACGGTCCGGGCTGAATACCTCAATTTTTTTGGTCAACTCTCGACCACGTTGCCGCTACGCGAGCAATTCACGGGCGTTCGATGGGCTGGCACGGATCTCCCACACGATTGGCTCACGCGATTCCATATCGGCAAGTCGGATCTGCGTGACTGGGCCATGTCATATGCGCCAGAAATCGCCCAGGCACGCATCCTCACCAAGCCATCGTTCGCTTCCACTCCAGATCAGAACACTGAACGCGGCGAGACCGCGCCGGCGAGCCAGTCGCTAACCGCTCATACGTCCGCGCCTTCGGCTAACGCGGCATCGCCGACCTGGGTCAGCCGCGCACGTGAAATCGCGCTAGAGTACATCGATCGCCATGTCGCGAAAGACCTGTATCCAACGCAGGATGACGTAGCTAGTCATGCGGAAACTGAATGCCGCGCACGCAAGATACTGGGCCCTCGCGGTCCCCTGAGCGCCGCCACAATAAAACGGGATGCGATTCAAGGCGATTGGTGGCGGGAAAACCAGCCCTCGAAGCGTTTTGGGAAACTGGGAAAATTGGGCCAGTCCGACTAACGTCTAGGGCAGTAGCAACCGTAAATGTCCGAAAGCCAGCACCCGTAAGGGTTTGCTGGCTTTTTTGTTTCCCGATTGAGCCCTTCCACCCCAATTTCCCCAGGCACTCAATTTCATCGTCGATCAACGAACCGCACAGCGCGGAAAGGAAACAGACGATGCATACCGCCCAATCAACACCCCACTTCGGGGCCTCGCTTGCAGCGCGCGGCATTGAGCCAACACTCACGACCGAGGATGCCGCCGCGGCGCTCAACCGGCAACCGCAGACTCTACGGAAATGGGCCTGCCTCGAGAACGGACCGATTCGCCCGATTCGCGTCCATCGCCGCCTCGCGTGGAAGGTTTCGGACATTCAGAAGTTGCTGAATGGGGAGGCCGTATGAGCCTCTGGAGCCGCGCTTTTAACCCGATGCAGCGCAACGAGCAGGAAGTGCCCAAAAGCGTAGCCGCCCGCGCCGCCGAGAATGCCAAAGATGCCTTTGAGCATGCTCGTATGCAGAAGGAATCCTCGATGCCTATTAGCCTTGACGATCCGGAAATTCTGCACGACTCGAAACCGCTTTTCTTTGAGATTAGGCCTTCCCGGGTCGGCCTTGTCGAAGTTTTCTATAGTCGACGGGAAAGCTTTTCGCCCAAGCGCGCTTTGGGCGAGATGCGACATGAAGATCTGGGGTCTACCCTGCTCAAGCTGCTTGCCAATGTGCAGCCCCCAGAAATCGATATTTATAACGGAATCGACGGCGGCGGCGACGATGAATAAAAAAATGGCCACCCCGCAAAGCAAGGCAGCCCAGAACGATAAGCCGAATAATAACGCACTGACGCTTCATGAGTCACGCGGAGAGTCGCGCGTCGATAGCCGCGTGATCGCGGCATACCTGGGACAGACACATCAACACGTCCGCGAACTGATCGAAGATCACCGCCAACACTTTGAGCGCTTCGGGGTTCTCCGGTTTGAAACCGGAAAACCTCCACGCGGAAGCGCTGGCGGTCGTCCAGAGCGCTTCGCCCTTATTAACGAGGACCAGTGTTACTTCCTACTGTCGCTGTCTCGAAACACCGAACGCGTCGTCGACCTGAAAGCCCGACTCGTCCTCGCCTTCCGCGAGGCCCGCGAGCGTCGAAATTTGGCCGATGCTACCTACCTACCGGGGTATCACGCCCTGCACGACGAGGTAATGGCACTGGCAAAGCTCGCCCACGATAACGGCAGTATGGCTGACGACAACGTCTTCCATTGCAACGCCAACAAGCTTGTGAACACGGCGGCAGGCATCAGCCCGGGAATGCGCGACAGACTCACGGACAGCCAACGCTTGATGGTCATCAATCTGCAGGAGGTCATTCGTAACGCGATTCGCAGAGCCATCGCTGCTGGTGCCGATCACAAGGCTGCGTACCAACAGGCAAAAGAGGCCGCCGCGTCTTTCGCGTCGACTGCTGGTCGCTTGCTGGGAGGTGCGTGATGTATGGCGAAGCCACGGCGACACAGCAAGTCCAGCCGGGACGCTGGAGGCTTTCTCGCGATTCCATGGAGCGTATTGGACAGCCCGGCGTACTTGTCACTGTCGCACCCTGCTCGATCGCTCTTGCTCGAGATGGCGAGGCAGTACCACGGGGACGACAACGGACGTTTGATCGCGACGCTGGCGCACCTCAAGCCCCGGGGCTGGACGTCCAACGACACAATACAGCGAGCCAAGCAGGAATTGCTGGATGCCGGTCTGATCTACGAGACGGCGAAGGGTCGACGGCCGAACCGCGCGAGCTGGTACGCGCTGACCTGGCAGACGCTCGACAAACTGGACGGGTACGACGAGGGAACTGCGGCCGGGTTTGTGCGCAGTGCGTATCTGAAAACGCAGCCCTTACACCGCGAGACGGTGTAGAGGCCACTCCTATTGCACCGCGAGACGGTATAGAGACCCCTTCCGCTACACCGCCAGACGGTGCAATGAAGGCCATTTTTGGGGCGTTCTCTACACCGCCAGACGGTGACCCTCTAGAGATGCCATCTTTACCGGTCATTCAAGCAAAGGAGATGCAGCAATGATCCAGCAATCGATGCTGCCCGATACTGAAACGTTACTGAAACGGAAACGTCGGCACGAAGAAGTCACGATGGCCGAGTTCCTCGATGCTTGCAAGGCTGCTGGCGAGATGTCGATTCCGGCCGACGATCCAGCCTATCGCTACGCCGAGCGCGCCGGCATCCCGGACGATTTCCTCGAACTCGCCTGGCTGGAGTTCCGCGAGCGCCATCTGGACAACCCGGCGAAGAAATATCGGGATTGGCGTGCGGCCTTCCGAAATTGCGTCCGGGACAACTGGTTCCGTCTCTGGCGCTATGCAGACGGCCAATGCGTCCTGACCGTCACGGGAGAACAGGCGGCACGAGTACACGGTAAGGCGCCATCTCAGTCGTCACGCCTGCGTTACGACGATGCTCGCTTCGAAAACGCACCGAAAGCCCCTTCTAAGCCCCTCCGGAGCCGTTGGAACAACTTCGATCAGATCGACTATCGCGAGGGCGTCAATGAAGACGGTTCGTTCTGAAGTTCGCCCTGCGTCGACCGGTGAGGCTGAGGTTCAGCGTCTCGTGCCGTTGGAGACGTGGTTGCACGAAAACGCCCGGATGCGTTCCATCTGGTGCTTCGGCAGTCCGCGTCTAACCGGGCCCGCCGACATGGGCAAATGGTTGCGGCGACATGAGGCGAGGTTGACCGACCGCGGCGCGGTGATGCGTCTGGGCACTGCGTGGCGGATTGTCGAGCCGGCGTTCCGGCCGGTGCTGTTCGAGATACTGGCCGAGGAGCGTGAGCGCGCCGGCCGCAAGGGAGGTAAGCAATGACAAACCCGCCAGCAATCACGCATTCCGAAGCTGCAAGCCAAGGCGATGAGGCAACCCCGGAAGAGATCGAAAAAGCCCAGGTGCGTGCAGCGCGAAAGGCTCGCATGACCGTCGACGGAGGGATGGCGTCTATCCAGATCATGCAGATGTTTGGAGCGCCGATGGCCTGCGAAAAGCTCTCCGTGGTGGAACTAGGCCTCGCCATGAACGATATGGTCGGCCAGATCAGGGATGGCGACATGTCCAGCGTGGAGCGCCTTCTGGTGACGCAGGCCATTGCACTGAACACGCTGTTCGGAGAATGCGCCCATATGGTCGGGAAAAGCATGGGCAAGCATCTGCAGGCGACGGAGGCATACATGCGCATGGCCCTAAAAGCGCAGCAGCAATCGGCGACGACACTCAAGATCCTGGGCGAAATCAAGAACCCGCGGCAGGTGGCGTTCATCAAGCAGCAGAACAACGCGCATCAGCAGCAGGTGAATAACGGCACTGCCCCGCCCTCCCGCGCACGGGAAGAAGGCCGTGACCGGACGAACGAACTTTTGGAGCACCAGCATGGCGAACGGATGGACGCCGGAACGGCGGGCAAAGCAGGCCGAGGCAATCAGGCGATGGAAGCCATGGGAGCGGTCAACTGGCCCGCAGACTGAGGCCGGCAAGACCACCGCAGCAGCGAACTCAAAAAAGCACGGCATGCGCTCGGCCGAGTGGCGTGAACAGCAAAAGCGGATCAATGCATTCCTGCGTGATTGCCTGAACCGTTTGAAAAACGAAGTCTAGGGCAACAATTGACGTGAACGCTGCCGCATAAAAGTGGCAGCGTTCGATGAAGCCCGTTTAATGCACCTATTGGTCAACAGCAATATCTTTCCAGTCGTCCGGCATGACAATTTTTGCTTCGACGTTGGCGTGCTCCTGCAACAGATAAAGCAGGTTACTTCCAGCCAAAAGCTCGATCGGTTTGCCGTTGGCAAATTCGAACGCAGCCTTTCCATAACCGCTGGTAGTAACGAGGATTCCTTTCGATGCCCCTTCGTTCTGCATGGTGCCAAATAGATCGCGGACAGCGCTGACGCCAACGGTGTTTTTGTAGCGCTTGGCCTGAATCACCACCTTGCCACCGAAGATGGGCCGCGGGTCGAATGCCACGCAGTCAACACCGCCGTCACGTGAAGCTTGCGTCTGCCGGGTTTCGAGGCCCATCGTCTGGAACAGATTTGTAATCAGCGATTCGAACTCGCCTGGCGTTAGGTCCATCAGGTTAGGCCGCTGATCGAGTGTCGAGAGCACGTCACCTTCTTCGATGAAACGCGGATCCGACATATTCAGCTCGAGCACTGGCCGCACAGGCGCCAATTCCGCAGCGCTCTTGGACACGGAGGCATTCAGTGCTTTGAGACAGGTGGCCGGATCCACCTGCGCCAAATCTATGTCACCAAAAGTGTCACGGTTAGTCCGAACCGTGACGATACACGGATGGACGGGTTTGCCAGTCCCTCTATCGATCGCGTGCACGTAGCCATTGAAAACGACCGTGTCGACGTACCCGGGCGAATCCGATGCATAGATCTCGTGGATGGATCGCAATGCCGTTTGCGCAATTACTTCAGCGTACAGCGCGCGGCGCTGGCTTTCTGGCCGAGCACTCTCGGTGAACGAATCCGAAGTTCTGACGTATTTCACTGACTTTAGCTTTGGGATCAGGGCGTCGTATTCTGGCAAGTCGTAGGCCACGATCAATTGCTTCGATTCGGGCTGGTATTCGGCCTGGGCTTTTTGAGGAAAGCCGTCACAGTACGGACTGCTGCCGAGGACAGTGACGAAATACGACGAAATGGCATCAGGATCGCACTGCGAGAAAGCCTCGAGGAACTGCTTTATTGCTTGGTTATGGTCGTCTGCTTGACGCTTGGCACACTCGACCGCGCGCTCGTGTTCCTTATGGCGTTGCCTGATAGTAGCCTGACGATGATCCTCTGCTGCTTGAAATTCCCGATGGGCTTGCTCGAAAGCACGCTTCGCCGCTTGGACGCGTTGCTCGTAAGCACTTTTGACCCAAGGGAACATGCTCGCGATGCCTTTGGGTTTCTCTGGTTCGTACTCGGACCAGAGAGGCTCCGCATATATCTGAGCAAGATCACTCAAGTCGAGCGAATCATAGATCGGGGTAACGTATAACTCCGAGAAATCGATCGTTGGGTTGCGGCTCAACCCGTTGGCCAGAATCTGTCCGAGAGACTGCACACAATCTTCGATCTGCTCATTCCGGCTTTCGGCGTCAGCGACTTGCGACTCGGCGTAGAGTCTTTTCTGCTCCTTCTCGTCGGCTTTGGCTGCTCGCTCATATGCGCGCTGGGCACGCTCAGCCTCTCGAACTGCCCGCAACTGGGCGCGGTGCTGCATTTCGGCTTCGCGCTGGCTAGCGCGAGCGGAACGCTCCATTTCGCGCACAAGTCGATTCATGCTGCTGACAAACCCCCGAGCCATATCATCCCCCGCTTGTTTTCGCGCAGTGTACCAACAGCCGATTCGTCAGTCACGCCGGTCGACTGGTAACTCCAAAGAGCGTTGATGCAGGCTGCATAACCAAAACGGCTGAGTGAGCTGCCCTTTGAAAATTCGCGACTAGTACGCACGCGCGCGCGAGACGGTCGCGAAAACTGGCGAAGCAATGGCGGAAGATCGGCCGCACCGCGCGCGCCAGAAGCCGCTGAGGCAGGCTTAACGCTTTGCCGCCATGCCGACGAGACTCGACGACGTGAGCCTGACGAAGCCCGTTCCGCGCGAGACGCCTGCTTCACATTGCCGTGTCTTCCTTGCATCCGTGGACGGCCGTAGCATCTTGTTCCGCCGTCATGCCGGGGAAAATCTCCATGTAGGTGGTGGCAGCGCGCATCCTCACCATGTCGGGCCCGGAAACCCGCCAAGTAATCACGGCGGGAGCTCCATGCGGTCCGGATACTTGATATTGCGGCCCCGAGTCGCCATAGCATACCCGCTGCACGGTAACACCGGCCCTCTCGAGGGATTCGCGAATATCGCCAGCGCATACGCTCGAATCGGCGGACGTGCAATCGTTTGTGCTGATGCCTATCTGGGTCAAGCCGCCACTCTTCGGGGCGATGCGAATATCGCCGAGTGCTCCGTTCGCAAACACCAAGATACCGTCACGGCTCGGTATATCGCTCTGCTTCACCCACTTCACAGGCAGCCCCCCGCTGTTCGTCCACGCCGCCTGCGTGCCCGCCGTTGCTAGCAACGAGGCGGCCAGTTTCCCAATGTCCACCGCAGGCGCGCCGCACGCGTATCTGTCGCGCGACGGATTGCATATCATGCTGTCACTGCTATGTGCCGTCACGGCCGCAGCGACTCGCTGTTCGACAGAGGGCGGATTAGTCTGCCGTTCGGACACAGACCAGTTCGCGGAAGCCGCTCGACCGGAACTATAACTGCCGCCATAGCCGCCGCCCGGTTTCTCCCATGTGCTGAAGTGATAGTTCTCGTCGACGTGGCCGTCATCCCAGGAAACTGAAATCATGCAGTCGATTCGATAGCGGCCATTACCGATCTCGCGTGCATGAGAGTTGCCGGTCGGGACGATTCCCAAGATTTTCGGGCCGTCCGATGGGAGGTGGAGCATCTTCGGTATAGCTGAAAGCTCTACGAAGTTTGCCATCGGCGCACGGCAGTTCTCTGGTATCCCTTGAGCGAGCGACATCGTTGGCACCACCAGCAGTGCAGCAATCCACAAACGATTCATCATCGTCCCCTGTTGGTCTTAGTTCTCGCTCCAGATTCAATCGAAGACCACGCCGACGGCAGACAACGCCGAATTTTTCCGCGCGTTACCTCGTACATTTCGGAACGACTCAATCGGCTGAAAGCCTTACGTGGCGGCGCGTGCGTGGATATGCGCTTCGCAGTTTCCGAACGAATTTCCCCCAAGGTAAACCCGCATCGGAAAATCCGCCAGCACGGATTGTTGCGGAATCGTCAACGGCTGGCGGGCCTGGTTTCCAGTTTGGTTTCCACGGTATCGGGCTGGCTGGCAACCATCTCGGCAGTTCGCGCCGCCGAGGTACGCAGGCAGGTACGCACGGAAAGCTTGGCTCCGCCACTTGCACACAATAACTTGATCCTACCGGTCCTGGGATCTATGCGACTCGCAAAGCCATATAGGCCAGCGATTCCAAGTACACAACAAACCATGAAGGCCGCGAGCATGCCGGACAGCAAAGGGCGAATGGAAGATGGCGAATTGTACGTGGCCGCAAAGTTCCTCGGTTAGACGGTTGCTGCCAATATCATGGCGGATTTCGCCAGTGCTCATTGGTGACAAACGGAGAATTTGGCGCATGGAGAACGTTTCCATGGCGGTGGAATGCGATATGCCTGTATTGCAGGGGTTGCAAATTTTGCTGTTTAATCGTCCGTAGCCGATTGCGTCGGTTCCTTAAATACATTTTTCTTACAAGCTACGGGGTGTGGGCATGAGTATTGTCGAGGGGTTTGAGCGCAAAGCGCTGTTTACTATCACACGGGGTGTTGCACTCGTATGCGTCACCGTGCTTCTCGCCGGAATAGTCGTGGGGGCACTCTACGGAGTTTCCGTTTGGCAGCAACAGGTCACGACAAAGGTCTCTCCACAGGAGATCGTCGACCAATTGAAACCTGCGGAACCCCCTGCGCCCGCGCCTCAATCGCCGCAGGGTGCTCGGCCGCCAGCAGATCAGACTCCGCCCGCAAGTCCGTTGCAGGGTTATCGCATTCCCTTCAATCTGCAGAACTACGCATCCGGGGACAACGCCCAGGTCATCAAGCGCCATTTGGACGATGTTCCGGAGGTCGACCGCCAAGAATATCTCGATGAGATGGGGGCTGTTGTAGCGGTAACTGACGCGAGCAAAGTCGATGCAGTTGACGCGATCAATGCTTACATGAAGACGAAAGCGGAGCGCTACACAGCGGCTGCCGCGAAGCGCGTGGAGAAATGGGAAACGTTGAAATTTGTCGGCGAAGTCGCCGTCGGTGGACTTATGCTCATTGCGCTATTCAGTCTTGTTCTCGTCCTGCTTGCAATCGAACGCAACACTCGCCCTCTCCGTCGTGAAGCGAGCCGAGTCGCGCCGCATACAGAGAGTGAGGCACTGAAAGCATGAAAGCAAGCGGCTCATATCTGATACGCGTCGCATCCACCGGCGTGTTATGTGCCAGCGCATTTGTGGTGGGTTGCGGGCAGCAGTCAGGTCAGTCAGACCAGACCACGTCGTCCAAACAGTTCCCTGGATACCAGCAGGTTGGCGGCTCCGGCGATGCTGCCCAACTTTGGTTCAACCCAACGGATATTGCTCGCGCGGGCAGCGGATACGTCATTCATGCCCTGAAGGCGTTTCAGCAAGGCTATGCGCGATTCGACGTCGTGACGAACTGCCGGGACTCAGCGCAACGACTTGCTGGCACTCAATACCGCGCGGACGGTACGGCAGATAAGGAATATCCGGGAAATGACGGACCAGTGCCAGCCAAGTCCGAACCCGGAATGAGCGAGCTCATGAGTTCCGCTTGCGCAGTCGCAATGGCCTCACGCGCTATCTCGGGAGCTTTCAACGTCCCTGCTGCATTGGAGTTGCTGTACGGTCCTTACGACGCAAACACAAAGGCCGCCACGTGGCAGGACGCGTCAATTCCATCCGAACTTCCTTGGAGAGACAACTTGGCTCTCGCTCCAGGAAAATCCTTGTTGGTGACGGGCCTGGCCGCGTTTGACCTTTCTGAAGACGGTAAGCAAAAAAAGGTTCTCGTTACAAACGCTGTCCCGGATGGTGGCGGCTGCTATGCCTGTACCGGGTTGCTTGGGATCGCGATCTTCACTCGGGATGGCGAGAAATGGAAAGTGGAGTCGAGCTCACCGTATGTTGCGTCAATGGGGGCGAATGGTTCGGTGGGCGACCATTTTGAATGGGTTCCAGCCGGTGACAAGAGCTACGCTCTCGTCGTCTATGGGCAAAGCCTACACCAAGGCTATGTTACCGCCGCCACCGACGCATTTCTCCGAGGACGTGATGGAACGTTCGTTCGACTTCTATCAGACGCTGACACAGCAGAATCAGAGCAGGAGCAGGTGTCTGTTCAAACAACGTTCTTGAAAGGCAAGAATCCGGCACATTACGATGTAAAGGTCGGCTTTTCCTATGAGATTCCGGGGCGACCTAGGTACTTCGCGAACCACGTCTACCAATTCGCGGATGGCAAGTATGTTCCGGTGCGGAAAGATGACCCGCCGAAATTTGGCCGGCCCGACGTTGCCGAATCGGGAGAAATCAAACAATCAAGTGCTTTTCCATCAACGCCAGCACAAGCTGAGTCTGGATCCCATGGTCCAGCGGTAACGCCAAGCTTTGATTGCTCAAAGGCTCGATCCGATTCCGAACATCTTATTTGCAGTGACGCACAGCTTGCGGCGGACGACGTTGAGCTTGCAGCGATATTCACTCGAGCCAAGGCCGTAGCGGTTGATCAAGCCGCATTTAAACAACGTGTCCGGCAACAGTGGAACTATCGAGAACGGAACTGCCACGATCGAGAATGTTTGATCCGCTGGTACGCAGATCAAAAAGTCGCGCTAAACGAGATCGCCCGCACCGGGCGAGTCGATTCGAACTAGCCAGCGATTTTGCGCCTATGCCGGAGGGGTACGTGGCATCATGCACTTCGCCACGATGCAACTCCGGCTTCTTGTCTAGTTTCCGGCGGCGCTGCCATACAGTTACCAACGATAACTAGAGTATTTATTCTAATTTATCACGCACAATCAATATAGATCAACTCAAATCGGAGGCGATCAATATCCGGCGCGCGAAGCGCAAATATCTTTGATATTTGCAATCATAGAAACCAATCTATAATTGATTTAAGCGATAACAACGACCATAGCTAGATCCGACAGGCACTGCTCGAGACAACGAGTAATCCCCGGGCAATCAGCGAAGGTACTAGACCAGAAAAGCCAACTCCCCTAGGTGGGGAAGTTGCGCATCAAATCTGTCCGCTTCCCTAGCGGCCTATCAAAGGAAGTCTCGATGACTAACCTGCTCCGCTCGCGTCGCCATGAAGCACGCGCAGTCAATTCTCGCAATCTCTCGTGGGCTGAATCGCACATGACAGACGTCGACGTGCTGACGGCACGTGGCATGTCCAGCTCAGCGCTCGGCGCCGATCTCGAGCGCTTGAAATATGGCTATGACCGTGGCGTGTATCACGCATGCGTCGACCAGCTCTGTGCGAAGTTCAAGCGACGCAACCGGTGCTGCGTGTCAACGAGTTTGGTTCATGCGGCACTGCACGAGTATCTGGACGACCGCTGCACAGAATGCGGTGGCAGCTCGATGATCCAAATCGACATCGACGAGTTTTCCAGCTGCGCAGACTGCAATGGCAGTGGCCTGCGGCGCTATACCGACGCCGAACGAGCTCACGCCTCCAGCGTCCGTCTCTCTGCCTGGAGTCATCACGAGCGCGACTATCTCGAACTTCTAAACGACATCGAAAACGCGGTCGGTGCACACCGCAGGGGAATGTCTGAGGCACTTTCTGAAGGCAATTGAGCCCGTCAAGGGCGAAATAGAGAACGACAACTAGCCGCATCAGGACGGCCTTTTTACGTCCGCCCCGGCAACGCGCATCCGGCGTGCGCAAATTCGCAGTTTTCGCCCCTTCGAATCTCGCAGAGCCTTATCTGCAAAGGTTTTCACGGCGCGCGCCGCGCGAAGCGACGGCGGCGCCGGAAGGCCTGATTCTCGACTCATAAATCCCGCAAAGCCTTGCCAAACAAGGCTTCGTCGGCGGCGCCCAAACCGTGCTGCACGACAGGCACAGACCTTCACCAACCCACACATCACGGCTCGCATTCGCGGGCCTTTTCATTTGTAAAGGAGCAAACGATGAGCACTCAGCGATTCTTCACTACGAAAGAGGTCGCCGAACGCATGCGAATCACGTCAAACACGGTCTACCAGCGCTGCTGCGTTCACGGTGACTTCTGGGGCGTCTTGCCGGTCAGGGGGCCAAATGGCCGGCTCCTGTGGCCCGTTGAAGCCATTCAAGCACTGCTTGATCGACACGAAGCGGGTCACAAATAGTGAGGTAAGGCATGACACCAAGAAAAACCCGAGGCTGCTCCGCCATTCCAAGGGCACCATTGATCACCGGTAGAGAGTCATCGGCAAACATCAAACGCAAAATCGAGGCTCATTTCAAGGCGCTCCGCTGCCACTGGAAACAACTCGGAATCGAGGTCGACACGACGGAAAGCGAAGCGCAACTGATCCGCCTTGGCGCGATCCTCCGCGCCCATGGTAGTCGCGGCCTCGGGTCGCTCGAAGGACGCGCCGCCGGCGGGTTCGTGCAGTTGCCCACCCGCATCTTTGAACTAAAAGAGCGAGGCTGGAAAATCGAGTCTGTACGCGAAGGTGCGTGGGGCGGCGACGGCCTGTGGCACGTCGGCACTGTTCGCTATTTCCTGATCAAAGAACCGCCAGCCGTAGTGGCTGCGTAACACCAACGCAAATTCAATTCACAGGAGATCAATAGTGATCGTCAACAGCAGGCCATGCAACACACTGCCGGCCAACGCTAGGTGCCGTGGAAAGCCGGACGCTGGCAATGCACAAAAGCCGGACACGCCCGAGACCGAGCCGTCAGTGAAAGAAGGACTATGTCCCGAGACTGGGACGAGCGAGGACGGCAAGCTTTAACCATTACATCGCTCACCCGAGTGATATAGCCGCCATTCCTTTAGTTATCCTACTTTTAAACATATATCTATTTTAAAAAATGACTCAATACGTTATAGATAACAACATCAACACGACGTTGGCGTCCGCACTTCCGTCGTCGTCCACGACGATTGTTCTTGCTAATAGCGCCAATCTGCCGACGCTCTCCGCAGGGCAAATCATGCCCATTACGCTGAACGACACAGCGACCGGGCAGCTCTATGAAATTGTCTACGTGACGGCTATCAGTGGTACATCCCTAACTGTTATCCGGGCGCAAGAGGGAACTGGCGCATTGGCGTGGAACGTTGGCGACTACGCCTATTGCGCCTTCACCGCTGGCACGACTGCGGCATCGACTGGCAATCCCAGCAACACCTTTCAAGTTGCCCCCGCCACGCAGAGCCAGCATGCGATGCAGTTGGGTCAGGCAAACGGACGCCTGCTCCGCACGACGATTTACACCAATCCGTCCGGCACGCAGCTAGTTTCCGTGAACGGCGGCACCACGACCTCAACCGGAGCAACGACCTTTAACGCCCTGGCATTGACGACTCTAGTTGATGTTGAGGTGTTGTCGGCCGGCGGTGCCGGCGGTGGTGCAGTTGCGACGGGAGCATCGACATGCTCGGCTGGCAGCGGTGGAAATTCCGGCACTTGCGGCAGGAGCATTTTCACGTCCGGCTTCAGCGGTACCGCGATCACGGTTGGCGCCGGCGGGACTGCGAATGCCGGTGCAGCGGGAAACAACGGCGGTTCCTCATCGTTTGGCGCGTTGCTGTCGTGCCCGGGAGGCGCCGGCGGTACATCGACCATTGCGGGAGCGCCTCCAATCCTGTCGGGGTCGCCAGCTGCAACGGGTTCTCCGTCGGGCACGAACGTCATCAGTGCATCCAGTAATGTCGGCTCGGTTGGATTGGGCTTCTCGTCCAGCTCCCTCATAGGTGGTAACGGTGCTGGGTCCATTTTCGGTGGTGAGGGATTAGGTGGCTTTGCATCGCCGGGGACGAGCGCTTCGGGGCCTGGAGCGGGTGGCGGTGGGTCAGTGAATACGTTCAGTCAATCCGCCAAGTCTGCTGGTGCCGGCTTCGGTGGCATCGTTATCGTTCGGGAGTACGCTTAAGATGGCGAAATACGCGAGGGTCGATTCGGGCACGGTCATGGAGATCATCGGACCGATATTTTTCGAAGACGGCACCGAGATTCCAATTGCCGAGCGCTTCACGCCAGACTTTGTCGCAACACTTGTTGACATCACAAACGCAAGCCCGTCCCCGCAGCAGGACTGGACCTACAACGGGTCCACGTTCAGTCAGCCTGCCTGACTCGAGCCGCCTTCGGGCGGCTTTTCCTTTTCACCGGCCGCCGTTCTTTTTGCCCCGCGGCTGGATATGAGCTTCCACCGAGCCGGCGATCTTTTGCACCTGCTTCTTCGTCAGTTTGCCGGGCTTTTTGAGCCCCTCACCGGCAAGGTGTTTCACCTCTTTTCCTGTCTTGGTCGGTTTGCTCGCCATGATGTGCCCCCGTTGTGGATGAATCATCATAGGTAAACATTGCCACCATCCCAAGGATTAGTGGGAGAACTTACGCGAAATTTGCGGGCGGCTGATAGGCTATATGCTGGATGAATCAGCAACTCTGGCCCGCTACGAGCTGCGGGGCGGGGGGAGTGTCCACCGGGGGGATTCTCCACGATAGGAGGTTGACATGCTGACGAGCGGCTTTTGTGAATCACGCCTCGTCGGGTGCTGTGCCTCGGATCGCTTCCACGTGTCTTTCCGCGGCGATTTTCGCTTCCTTCAGTGTTGCTTCGTAGGACCGATGCGGAGGCTCCTTGTTTTCCGTTCGGTGTTGTCCGTCGATGGTGTACGACCAGTTCCAATTACCCTGATTGTCGTCGGTCAGTTCAATGGCGATGTCCGAGCCGCTATAACGGAACGATTCTGTTGGCATGGCTATCTCCTTTAAAGTTGCCACCATCTTGGCAAAGCTGAAAATATTCTAGGTCATGCCCTTGCAAGGCAGAACCTGCTTCCGCCCTGCATCTAATGATGGCGCGGAATCTGGGTCGGGCGCGCACACCTACCCGCCATCAACCCACCAACCAAGGCCTCGGCATCGCTCGCCGGTTTAGGTCTTCTTGCGCCTCTTCTCCCGCTCGTCAAGCACCTGGCCGACCTTCTCGGCAAACAGATCTAGCGTTCGGTCGTCGATCGGGCCAGTCGCGCCCCTGTCCAGCGCGAAACTTTCCTCCAGTCGCGCCACCACCTCGGCAGTGAGCGAGCGCTTACTTTGAGCCGACGCTTGTTCTAGCCGCTCCTTGAGAGCGGACGGGATACGCAGATTGATTTGGGGTTCATCTCGAGCCATGACCAATTTTAATGCAGCACGGTGCTTGCAATCAATAAAGCACGGTGCTACATTTAAATCAACGCCGCTCAACACTGAGTTCAAGGAGATCGCGATGGAAGCCATTCTTGCCGGACAACGTAGCGCCGCCATACCTCTGGCCGACCTGCTCGGCTGTCCGATTGAGACGAGCAAGCCGACTTCTGGTGTCACAAATCTGCGCAGCAACGCTGGAGACCTCGCCCTCCTGTCGACTCGCTTCGGCACCCGCATCGTCCAGGTCAAGGGCCGCGCCGCGGATCTCTGCTACGACTGGAAGGTCGAGGTGCTGGGCTCGCCGATTTGGTGTGTCGACGCGCGCAGCGACCTGCCGGCACTCACGAATCTGGGTCTGGTCAAGGACAAACAGTTGTTCCCGCTCGAGACAGGTGTCACAGAACTGTCGCTGGCCTAAGCGCAGGATGAGCAATGCGGAGCCATGAGTTTGCCGCAGTCATGCCATTAATATTCGGAGTCCTTAATGAGTGCCATAGCAGACGATCGTCCTGAGCAAAGCGAGCAGCCACACTCTGACGACACTTCATATAGCCGCGCCGACCGTGAGGCACTGCTCGATCGCATCAAGTGCTTGCTAAACGACAAGAGTGGTGACGCTTGGGGCATCTTCAATATTCTGAGCTTCATGGCTGAGGCGGTTCCGTGCGACAAGCCGGATGGGCTGCCCGTCCAATGCACGCTGGCTGATCTCCGCAAGCGTGCCGAAGCGCTTGCTACGGACCTTGGCGACCTGCTGCATGAGGTGCGCCATGGATAAGCGCAATCCTTCCAGTGAACGAGAGTCAGACTCCGAACTGTGCAAACTCCATCGGGTGATCAACGACATCGATTCGATGTGCCAGATCCAACTTGGCCAGATCAGCGCTCTCTCCACATCGATGCTTCGCGGCATGGAGACTCAGGAGTTTTGGCGGCATCCATCCAACATCACGGAATTGGTCGGCCTTGTAATGTATCTCGCTGACGATTTGATGAACTACGTCAACGCAACGGCGGAAGCGGTTGGCTCCAACTACGTAGACGAAATTGAACGTGCACGCGAAAGTCGAGTCCTCGCGGCATTTCGCGCAGCTTCCAACGCGGAGGCTTGTCATGCATAACGACGCGAAAGAGTTTGTGGAACAACTGACCGCAGAAAGTGCCTGCAAAGAGCCGTCGTACCCCGTCGACACTGCGGGGTTGCTCAGATACTTCTGGGATCGGATGGATCCAGAAATCAAGTCTTTGCCAGATGCCGAGCTCGAATGGCTTGCGCGGGCCGCAGACGAGACGAAGATGATGGCGGGCAATCTCAGCGAGACGCTAGGCAACGTCGCAGCGCTGGTCGGCTACGAGGTGGACAACGGAGGCCTGTGCTCTGGAGGATTTCAGCCGCATGGGCTCGAGCAGTTGCTGCTCCACGCGTCCGACACGCTGAAGACTATTGAGCAAATTTCCGAAATCAGCGGCCAAGCGGAGTGGTCACTTCGAGATCGCTGGAAGCAACGCGCATTGGCGCTCGGCTTCAAACGTGCTGGCGATGAGGGGAACGGCAATGGATAAGCCGCAAACGTTGACTGCCGGCTGCAAACCCACAGCGACATTCATCGGTTATTGCGAATGGCGTCCGACGCGTTACCGTGTGAAAGACTCCACTGGCCGCAACTACGGCTTGTTCACAAGCCATGCGAAAGCGGTCATCTTCGCCGATGGCGTGTTAGCGTCGCTCGACGAGAATGAGAACGACGTGTACGTAACCATCAAGGCGGAGCGAGACGCCAATTTCTTCGTATGGGACGGGGACAACATCGGCCTTGGTGACGGTCCCGCGACTGTGATACTGCACGATGAGTTTGGGTCTCAACTGCTGCGGTCAGTGCGCCAGATCTTGGCAATGGCTTCAATGATCGACGCCCGCGGGATGACACGTATTGTCTCGGCGCTGCGCCATTTCGGCGACACCGGCGAACTACATCCAGACGATCTCGCGGCGTGGCAAGAGGTAAAGGATGATCTCCCGGTATTCACGCGTGGGGAGGTGCTGTGATGTCCAACCTCGACCTCGAGCAGGGAGACTTCGATGTCACCTATTGGCAGGTGGTCGAAGACCGTCCGAATGAATACGGTGGGAAGTTGCTGGGCGCTCCGTTGTCCGCGAAGCTCTCGAACCGCGAGGCGAGTCGAGAAGCCTTGGCTGCTATCAAAAGCACCAACCTTCAGGCCTACGTGAGCCGCGTCACCCTGTTCTTCAACGAGGATTGCCCGAACGACGTTGCGTTTCGGAAATCCCTGCTGGAGGAACTGCGATCATGAGCGCCATAGTTTATACATTTCCAGTTGCAAAGAAGGCGCCACGGCGCAATTCCGCGCCCGGGTTCTCGGCAATGCGTCACGAGTCGCTGGCAAAAATGACGGAAGCGAAGCACCAAACAGTACCAGTCGAATCGGAACAATGCCGCCAATGCCGAATCAAGCTTCGAGAACTCACTGAGCTAATCTATCTGGCAGCGAAGGTTGCCGATGAGATTGGATAACGTTGACAGGAACCTGATGGGATGAACGATGCAAGAAGAACAATTTCTCATCCGCGATCGTGCCTACGGCGTATGGCACCGGCCACGATCGATTAGTCGCTACCTCGGCCGTCGCAAGGCGCAGTCATTGACGATGGCCGATCTTGATAGCGTGCTTTTCGTCGAGTACGGATACTCGAACAAGCTTCCATTGGCCCTTGTGGAGGTCGCGCAGGATATTGGACAGGAGAAACCAACGGGAGTCATCCGAGAGCTGGCGAAGATGGCGAACCTGCCGGCGTTCGTCGCGCTCTACACGCCGGCGCGGCAGGCAAACCCTTCAAGCCCGGCCTGGCACGATATTGATGGCTTCCGCGTCAAACGAGTATGGCCGAAGCCCGAGGCGAGATGGCGCTCATTGACGCCCGATGAATGGGCCAACGCTCTAGTGCAGATCCGGGACTGGCAACTGCGCAGGTTCGCATCGCAAGCGGCGGCTAACGATGGGATCTTTTGAGGCTCCATCTGTAGCCTGCACAGCGAGCTTGCGGCTACCGCAAGCTGCCCGCGTTCGAAACGCGACCAAGGCGCGTCGACGGTGCCGTCGCCTAACCCTGAAAGCGCAAAGTCTGGCACAAGCAGATGGATTCGGTCGCCGCCTCAACCCCTATGAGCACGCATCGCTAGCTGATAAAAGGTTTCGCACGCTCGCGTTACAAGGATGTAGTAGTTGGTGCCTTTCGGGTCTCGCGGAAGGCCGCGCGGCAGCGCCGATTCCTCCAGCAATCCACAATTCACCAACTTCACGGCGAACGGCCCGACCTCGCGATAGAGGTTGAAAGTCACATCGGGCATATAGCGATCGAAGTCGTCGATATCGACTCCGGGCCCATTCATGCCGCGAGCCAAAACTGCGGCCGGATTGCCCTCACCGTCGCCCGCGGTCCATTCTGCAATTGCCTCTGCGAACGACGGAAAATTGCGCGCATACTCCATCCAAGCGAAGAAGGAATCGAGGTCGCGATCATTCATCGATTCAGCGGCTTCGAATATCTGCTCTTCCTCGTCTGTCGCCTCCCGATCTTGAAGGAGGATGCGCGCAACCAGCATGCCGATCACTTGCGGGCCAATCTCGCGGCTTGCAGACAGCGCTACCCGCCTATACGCATCGAACAGTGCACTCGTATGCTCTTCCTTTTGAGCAACCGCCTTCAGTAAATCATTGAGATCGGCAGACGCTGTTTTGACATCTAGCTCCTTGCGAACCTCGTCGACGAAAGCCGAGAGGAAACGATCAGCGCGGCGAGCGCTCCACCGAGAGACCACCCATTCTTTGAAGAAATCTCCGAAAGCGCTCTTCAACTGATCCGTTGCGAGATCCTTCACGGCTTTGAATGCCAAAGTTGCTGTGATTGGCTCGATCATGTCGCAGGCTCGAGATGGGAGATCGAGTAAAGCTACCATGAACGCTGGAGAGCGGGGGCGCGGCCGAGCCTCGTACGCAAGTAATCACGTTGGTTTTCACGGGTTGTTGTCGTTCAAATGTATGCGATCGACTAACGACGTCTACCCAGTGACGCTCTGAGAGGCCAGCATGTGTCCACCAAACGGAGGTGGACACCTATGTCAGAGCATGACTCAGAGTTGCAGGTCGTTTCGCGCAGCCGCGAC
>NZ_JAAGPL010000437.1:0-1963 GCF_017104785.1 Burkholderia sp. Ac-20353
CGCGCTGGCCGCCGAAACGGGCGGCGTCGCGCTGGCCGGCGACGCGGCGAGCACGGCCGACTGGATTCGCTTCGTACCGCTGATCGCCGAACGCTTCGGCCGCATCGACGCGCTCGTCGCGTGCGCGGGCGGGCACGGCGTCGGCCGCGCGGACGAAACCGACGACGCACAGTGGCGCGGCGCGCTGCACGCGAACCTCGACACCGCGTTCGTCAGCGCACGCGCGTGCCTGCCGGACCTGATCGCGCAGCGCGGCAGCATCGTGCTGGTCGCGTCGATCGCGGCGCTCGCGGCCGGGCCCGGCGTGTGCGGCTACACGGTCGGCAAGCATGCGCTGCTCGGACTCGCGCGTTCGCTCGCTCGCGATTACGGGTCGCACGGCGTGCGCGCGAACGCAGTGTGTCCGGGATGGGTGCGCACGCCGATGGCCGATGCGGAAATGGAACCCTTGATGACGCGGCACGCTGAATCGCTCGACGCGGCCTACGCGCGCGTCAGCGCCGACGTGCCGCTGCGGCGCGCGGCCGACCCCGACGAAATCGCGGCGGTATGCGCGTTCCTCGTGTCACCGGATGCATCGTTCGTGACGGGCGCGACGCTCGTCGCCGATGGCGGCGCGATGGCCGTCGACGTGCCGACGCTGGCATTCGCCGGCCTGTGACGTGACTGCGGTGACTCGACCACGAACGGCGCTCGCGCACCACTCACCGCAAACACCCGAGCCCCGCGAGCGTCGCCTCGACAGCCGCGTCGAGCGGCGTATGCGGTTCGCGCCCGAGCACCGCGGTCAGCCGTGCGTTGTCGAGGCGGACCGGTTCGCGCCACAGGTAGCGCATCTCGAGCAGCTCGCGCAGCGTCAGCACGAACGGTGACGCTGCGTGCACGAGCCACCACGGGAAACGCCGCAATGCCGGACGCACGCCGTGCCGTTGCGCGACGCGGCAGATTGCCTGCGCCATTTCCGTGCCGTCCGCGTCCCAGTGCCCGGCCAGGTGAAAGCGCGCGAACGGCGCCAGCGTCTCGCGCCGCGCGATCAGCTCCACCATCGCGCGGGCGACGTCCGGCAGGTACGCCCATTGATGACCGACTCCGCGCCGCCCCGGCAGGCTCACGGTCCTGAGCGGCTGCCCGGGCTTCACCAGCCCCTGCGAAAACCAGTTGTTGGCGGCCCGCGGCCCGAAGAAATCGCCGGCGCGCACGACGATCGTCCGCACGCCCTGCGCGGTCGCGTCCTGCAGCCGGCGCTCGAGTTCGACCCGAATCGTGCCCTTGCGGGTCGCCGGATGCTGCGGGGCGTCTTCCAGCAGGACCGGAAACGCATCTGCGCCGTAGTTGTAGACCGTGCCCGGCAGCACGACGGTCGCGCCCGCCGCCGCGGCCGCCGCGATCGTGTTGTCGATCATCGGCAGCACCAGCTCGGACCAGCGGCGGTATCCGGGCGGATTGACCGCATGGACGATCACGCAGCAGCCGCGCGCGGCCTGCATCACCGCGTCGCGGTCGAGCGCGTCGCCGCGCATCCATGCGATGCCGTCGCGCTGCTCGGTTACCGTGTCGAGCCCGCGCCGCAACGCCCGCACCGGCCAGCCCGCGTCGCGCAGTTGTCGCGCGACTTCCCCGCCAATCCCGCCCGTCGCGCCGAGCACCAGCGCCTGCCGGTCCGCCATCCGCGGGCCGGTGGCCCGCATCTCCGCTTCGTGAACGTTCGTTGCCATCGCCGCGCTCCTTCCATTGATTTCATCGACAACGCATTCTGGATCGCATCCGGGTAGCAAGGAATTGGCGAACTTGATCGATCTGCTATACATTTTCGTATGGCCTCCGATCTCAACTGGGAACTGTATCGAACCTTCCTCGCGGTGCTGACCGAAGGGTCGCTGTCGGGTGCCGCGCGCGCTCGACATCACGCAGCCGACGGCCGGCCGGCACGTCGCCGCGCTCGAAGCCGCGTTCGGTCAGACCC
>NZ_JAAGPL010000438.1:0-1719 GCF_017104785.1 Burkholderia sp. Ac-20353
TGTCGCTCGGCGACCAGGCGCCGGTTCGCGCGACGAACGCGTATGCGTTCCTGCCGCCGGTCGAATCGCATCAGGTTGAAGTCGGCGCGAAGTACGACTGGCTCGACCGGCTGAGCGTCACGGCCGCGGTGTTCTCGCTCAGCAAGCCGTTCCAGTTTGCGCAACCGGTCGCGTCCGGTCCGAGCTACACGTCCGTACAGCGCGGCGCGCAGCGGCACCAGGTCGTCGCGCCTGCCGCGGCTGGGCGGCTCCCGCACCGGCTGTCGATCGACCCGGACGCCGGCACCGCGCGCGTGCAGCCCGGCGTGCGCAACCTCGCGATCTCGCAGGCCGCCGCGCCGCACGGCCTCTACTACGCGCCGGACCCGTCATCGCAGATCGCGTGCTCGATCGGCGGCAACGTCGCGGAAAACGCGGGCGGCGTGCACTGCCTCAAATACGGTCTCACGGTGCACAACCTGCTCAAGGTCGAGATCCTGACGATCGACGGCGAGCTGCTGACGCTCGGCGCCGACGCGCTCGACGGCCCCGGCTTCGACCTGCTCGCGCTGTTCACGGGCTCGGAAGGGATGCTCGGGATCGTCGTCGAAGTGACGGTGAAGCTGCTTCCGAAGCCGCCGAGCGTGAAGGTGCTGATGGCAAGCTTCGACGACGTCGGCAAGGCAGGCGCCGCAGTTGCGCAAATCATCGGCGCGGGCGTGATTCCCGGCGGGCTCGAGATGATGGACAACCTCGCGATCCGCGCGGCCGAAGATTTCATTCACGCCGGCTATCCAGTCGACGCGCAGGCGATCCTGCTGTGCGAACTCGACGGCGCGGCGAGCGACGTCGAAGAAGACGCCGAGCGTGTGGCCGCGCTGCTGCGCGACGCGGGCGCAGCGGAGATCCGCGTCGCGCGCGACGAAGCCGAGCGCCAGCGCTTCTGGGCCGGCCGCAAGAACGCGTTTCCCGCGGTCGGCCGCATCTCGCCCGATTACTACTGCATGGACGGCACGATTCCGCGCCGCGAACTGCCGCGCGTGCTCGAAGCGATCGCCGCGCTGTCGGCCGAATACGGGCTGCCGGTCGCGAACGTGTTCCACGCGGGCGACGGCAACATGCATCCGCTGATCCTGTTCGACGCGAACCGGCCAGGCGAACTCGACCGCGCGGAAGCGCTCGGCGGCCGGATCCTCGAGCTGTGCGTCGCGGTCGGCGGCAGCATCACCGGCGAACACGGCGTCGGCCGCGAGAAAATCAACCAGATGTGCGTGCAGTTCAACGCCGACGAAATCACGTTCTTCCATGCGGTGAAGGCCGCGTTCGATCCGCAGGGCTTGCTGAACCCCGGCAAGAACATCCCGACGCTGCACCGCTGCGCCGAATTCGGCGCGATGCACGTCCACCACGGCCAGCTGCCGTTTCCCGAACTGGAGCGTTTCTGATGCGTCGCGAATTCGAAGCAACCGACGACAGCGCGACGCTGGTCGCGCACGTCGAGGCCGCGCTGCACGACCGGCAGCCGCTGCGCATCCGCGGCGGCGACACGAAGGCACACCTCGGCCGCCCGGTCGCCGCGCGCGAGATCGACACGCGCACGCATCGCGGCATCGTCAGCTACGACCCGACCGAACTCGTCGTCACCGCGCGGGCGGGCACGCCGCTCGCCGAGCTGAACGCCGCGCTCGACGCGGCCGGCCAGATGCTGCCGTGCGAGCCGCCCGTGTTCGGCGGCGCGGC
>NZ_JAAGPL010000439.1:0-243 GCF_017104785.1 Burkholderia sp. Ac-20353
AGCATTAAAAAAAAAAAAAAATTACGAGAAACAGGCAGACCACATGTAGGAATACGAGAATGTAGTAGACAAACTGTGAAAGAAAATAGTTCAAACCTCGCATTGCTGTACGCTTACAGAAAGATCTGCATGTACTGTGATCCTTACACAGCTGTGCGATGAGTTACGTACAAGAACAGCTGTGTAGTGCGGACTGACGCATAGCACACTGACACAGTCACAGACCGCATTACGCTACTGCGT
>NZ_JAAGPL010000440.1:0-2025 GCF_017104785.1 Burkholderia sp. Ac-20353
AAGCGCGCCGACGCCGACCCGGCGGGCGCTGCGTTACTGCCGGGCGCGACGCCGCTGCCGTTCGACGCGTTCGCGCGCCGCGCGCTCGCCGAGCGCTTCGATCTGTGCCAGTTCGAATTCGAGTCGCAGCCGTGGCGCTTCGACCGCACGACGCTCAAACGGCTGCGCTTGCCGGTTGCGCTCGTGGCGGCGACGCTCGCGGTCGCGGTGATCGGGGTCAACCTGCACTGGTGGAAGCTCGCGCGCGAGCGCGATGCGCTGTCCGCGCAGATCACCGAAACGCTGCTGTCCGCGTTCCCGAAAACCACGACGGTGCTCGATCCGCCCGCGCAGATGCAGCGCCAGCTCGACCAGCTGCGGCTCGCGGCCGGCGAGCTGTCGCCGAACGATTTCCTCGCGCTCGCGAGCGGGCTGTCGCGCTCGATGGGCGCGCTGCCGCTGAACGGCATCGCGTCGCTCGATTATCACGACCGCAGGCTCGACGTCGGCTTCAAGCCGGGCGTGACGGTCGATCCGGACTTCACGCAGCGCCTCGCGCGCAACGGGCTCGCCGGCGAAGTCGACAGCAGCACGGGCAAATGGACGATCCGGAGCCGCTCATGAAGGCAGAACTGAATCAGACCCTCACGCAATTCTGGGGCGAGCGCACCCCGCGCGAAAAGACGCTGCTCGGCTGGGGCGGCACCGTGCTGGCCGTCGCGATCGCGTATTCGGTGCTGTGGTCGCCCGCGCAGGAAGGCCGTGCGCGGATCATGCGCGCGCTGCCGACGATGCGCAGCGAACTCGCGCAGATGACCGCGCAGGCGAACGAGGCGCGCTCGCTCGCCGCCGCCGCGCAAGGCGTCGCGCCGACCGGCGTCGCGCTGAAGGATGCGCTGACGGCGTCGCTGTCCGATCACGGGTTGCCGGCGCCGCAGACCCAGGTGATCGGCACCGGCGTGCAGATCCAGATGAAGAACGTGCCGTTCCCGGCGTGGACCCAATGGCTCGACGACGCGCGCAAGCAGTTCAAGGTGCAGGTCGGCGAGGCGCACGTCACCGCGCTGAAGGACGACGGCCAGGTCGACCTGACGGCCGTGATGCAGCCGTCGACGCAAAAATAAAGCAAAAATGAGGCAGTGGATGAATCAAGCGGCGGTCGGTCGATGAGGCCGTGGTCGAAGCGGCTCGTCGCCGCATTGCCGTGGCTCGCGGCGGGAGGAATCGCGAGCGCGATCACGCTGGCCGCGCTCGCGCCGGCCGCGTGGATTGCGCCGCAGTTCGCGCGCGCGACGGGCGGGCACGTGAATCTCGTCGATCCCGACGGCTCGCTGTGGCACGGCTCGGGCACGCTGATGCTCGCGCCGGGCGCCGATCGTAGCGCGGCGACGCTGCTGCCGGGGCGGGTCGAATGGACGACGGGTTTCTGGCCGCTCCTGACCGGGCGCGTACAGATGCGGATGCGGCAGACCGACGCGATGCCTGAGCCGGTCACGCTCGATGCGACGTGGCGCGGCGCGGTGCTGTCCGCCGGCGCGATCGCGGTGCCGGCGTCGCTGCTCGCGGGGCTCGGCACGCCGTTCAACACGCTCGACCTGCAGGGCGATGTGCGGCTCGGCTGGACCGACTGGCGGCTCTTCGGCAGCAACGCGTTCGGCCAGCTGACGGTGACGATCGACGAGATGAGTTCGCGCGTGTCGCGCGTGAAGCCGCTCGGTTCGTACCGTGCGGTATTGCAGGCGAAGGGCGCGGGCGCGGATCTCGACCTCGCGACGACGAAGGGGCCGCTGTTCCTCGACGGCCACGGCAACTTCGGTGCGGCCGGCGGATCGTTCCGCGGCACCGCACACGCGGCACCCGAGCAGCAGGCGAACCTCGCGGGGCTCCTGAACCTGCTCGGCCATCCGATCGGCAACGGCGAGGTGTCGCTGATCTTCGGCGGCGACGCGGCGCGCTGACGCGCGCGCAGCGCCCGCCACGCGTACGTTAGGTCACTTCTGCGCGAGCGGCGCGGCGCCCGTGCCTGCGGCGCCGCCGGCCGGCACG
>NZ_JAAGPL010000441.1:0-2019 GCF_017104785.1 Burkholderia sp. Ac-20353
TGCGCTGGCCGCGTCGCTCGCGGAAGCCGGCATTGCCGGCGCGCGGGTCGTCGTGCTCGGCAACGGTATCCAGGTCGATATCAAGGGCGTGCCGTTCGCCGCGTGGACGGATTGGCTCGAACGCGCGCGCCGCGAGCAGCGCGTGCGCATCGCGGCCGCGCGCGCGAGTGCCGACGGCAAACCTGGCATCGCGACGGTGTCGGCGACGCTGCAGCCGGCGGCAGAACCGTGAGCGGCGGGCATGCGGCGACGCCGGCAGGCACGGCGGTAAATACGGCAGTAAACACACCGCCAATCCCGCCGACACCCCCAGCAATCCGCCATCCGGCAAGCGCGTCACCGCACTGTCACAGTCGCTGCCGACAATCGGACGTTCGCTTGCTACGGGGCCGAACACATGGCCGGCTGCGTTGCGGCCGCGGGCCACTCCCAATCCGGCCATGGATTCATGACACGTTCACGGGCGCCGGCCGGTGTGCTGGCGCTGGCTGTCTGCCTGATGTTCGTCGCGTCGATCGTGCGCTTCGCATGCGCGCAGGAGGCGCCGCGAGGCGGCCGCCAGCCGGGCACCACCGTGCATTTCGATCTGCCGGCGCAGCCGCTCGCGAAGGCGTTGCAGGATTTCGCGCGGATCAGCGAGCTGATCGTGCTCGCGCCCGAGCCACTGCTGGAGGGGCGCACGAGCGCGCCGATCGTCGGCGATTTCCTGCCGCGCGACGCGCTCGAACGTGTGCTGGCCGGCACCGGCCTGCGGGCGGATTTCATACAGCCGGACGAGGCGATGATCGTCGCGCAGCCGGCAACGAGAGAAGCGGCGCCGGATGCGCCGGACGCGATGTTGGGCGGCGCGCTGCCGATCGACGGCATCGGCGATTCGGACGAGCGGCGCGCGTATGCGGGAATGCTGCAGGCCCGCCTGATCGACGCGCTGTGCGCGCTGCCGGCATTGGTGCCTGGCGGTTATCGGCTGGTCGCGCAGGTGCGCATTGACGACAAGGGGGCGGTGGTGGCGGTCAACCTCGTGGCATCGAGCGGTCTTGGCGTCCGCGACGCGGCGATCCTGCGCGCGCTGCGCGCGTTGAAGCTCGACGCGGCGCCGCCCGCCGGGCTGCCGCAGCCGGTGACGATCATGCTGCGCCCGGTCGGCAGCGGCGTGCATTTTCGCTGCCCGGCGGCGGATGCGCGAGGCTAGGCGGCCATGTCCGACAACACCCGCGCGGGCCTCAGGAAGCGCATCGCGGCGCACTATGCGTCACTGGTCAGGCGTCTCGAGCGCGCGACCGGCTCGAAAGACGGCGCGGCCGACGCGCTGCACGAGACCTGGCTGCGTCTCGAGAACGCGAACGTGTCGACGCAGGTCGGCAACGCGGATGCGTATATCCTCGGGATGGCTAACAACGTCGCGGTCGACCAGTATCGGCGCGAGCGCCGCCATCTTCACGAGGACGATCTCGACGCGGTGCTCGAGTTACCCGACGAGCTCGCGGATCCCGAGCGCATCGTCGCGGCGCGCCGCAAGGTCGACGCGCTGAAGGAGGTGCTGCGCGGGCTGACGCCGCGGCGCCGCGCGATTCTCGTCGCCGCGCGCGTCGATGGCCTGCTGAACCGCGAGATCGCCGAGCGCTTCGGCATTTCGCTGCGCCTTGTCGAAAGCGAGCTCAGCGCGGCGATGAAACACTGCCTTCAACGCATGCAGGACGAGGGCGATCCGTACCCGGGTTCGCGCGGCGGACCCCGTAAATTTTGAGCATCCCGACGATGACGAAAGCCGAGCTCGATCCCGCCGACGACGCGCACGACACCGCGAGTGCGTGGCTGCTGCGGCTGCGTTCCGGGGACGCGGGCCGCGCGGACGTCGATGCATTCGAGCGGTGGTGCGCGGACGATCCGCAGGCCGCGCACCAGCTGCGCGACACATGGAGCACCCTGCGCACCGCTGCGGCCGAGATCGCGCAGGAAGAGCGCGCGCGCGGCGGCGCATGGGCCGGCGTCGCGAAGCGCGAGCGTGCGATTCGCACC
>NZ_JAAGPL010000442.1:0-1783 GCF_017104785.1 Burkholderia sp. Ac-20353
GAGCGCGTCGGGCGGCGCGACGCACAGGCGCCACGGCGCCGTCGCGCACGGCCAGTCGCCGAGCCGCGCGCGGATCCGTTCGGCCGCTTCCGCGAGTTCGTCGGCAGGCGGCCAGAATGCCGCGGCGAACCCCGCGCTCATGCACCGCCTCCGTCCTGGTGCCAGAACGGCATGCCGACCACCGGCGTGCTCGCGTGCGCGGTTTCGCGCGCGTCCATCGGCCCTGCGAGATACGCGGCGCGGCCGGCCTCGACGCCCAGCGCGAACGCGCGCGCCATGATCTCCGGATGGGTCGCCTGCGACACCGCGGTGTTCAGCAGCACGCCGTCGAAGCCCCACTCCATCACCTCGCACGCGTGCGACGGCACGCCGAGCCCCGCGTCGACGATCAGCGGCACGTCCGGCAGCCGCTCGCGCAGCACGCGCAGCCCGTACGGGTTCACGACGCCCTTGCCGGTGCCGATCGGCGCGCCCCACGGCATCAGCGCCTCGCAGCC
The DNA here is from genome assembly GCF_017104785.1 of Burkholderia sp. Ac-20353. Lineage (NCBI taxonomy): Bacteria > Pseudomonadati > Pseudomonadota > Betaproteobacteria > Burkholderiales > Burkholderiaceae > Burkholderia > Burkholderia sp. Ac-20353. Next base: position 498 of record NZ_JAAGPL010000442.1, read on the forward strand.
GACATCGAGCAGGCGCCGGCCGATCACGAGATCCTCGGTGCAGTACGGCAGCACCTTGAAGCCGTCCTTGACCAGTTGCGCGGCGGCCTCGATCAAGCCGATCGGATCGGGCTGCAGCGTGTAGTCGTCGCCGATCAGCTCGAGCTTGATCCAGTCGGTCTCGAACACCTCGCGCGCCATGTGCGCGGTGGTCAACGCCTCGGCGACGGTCTGGCAGCCGGCCGTATTCGGCAACAGCGGCACCGCGTGACGCTTGAGCAGGTCGAAGAAGCCGGCTTCGGCGGTGCCGCCCGACATCTGGCGGCGCAGCGCGACCGTCACCATCCCGGGCCGCGCGGCGGCAATCGAATCGGACAGCGACTGCAGCGACGGGTAGCGCGACGTGCCGATCAGCACGCGGCTTGCGAAGGTTACGCCGTACAGCGTCAGCGCATCGGCGGAAGTGAGGGACGTCATCTCGTGTTCCTGGAAAGATCGGGGGACGAACCGGCGGCGCTCAGCCGCCTGCGACGGGGTGCACGACGTCGAGCTTGTCGCCCGCCGCGAGCGCGCGCGCCGCATGCTGCGTGCGCGCGACGAACGTGCCGTTCAGTGCCACCGCGTACGGCGGCCGCGCGCCGAATGCGGCGAGCGCATCGGCAACCGTCGCGCCGTCGGGCAGCATCAGGGTCTGTTGATTGATCTGGATATTCATGGCGTGCTTCGTCGAATTCGGGAAGGCGGCGTGCGTCAGGCCGGCTGGCGCGCGTCGTCGCGGTGATGAAGAAGATCCGGCCAGCGCGCTGCGCCGCGCCACGCGGCGAACGCGTCCGTGCCGCCGAGCGCGCCCGTCAACGCCGCCTCGGCGAGCGCGACCGCGGCATGCGCGACTTCCGGCGCGATCATGAAGCCGTGCCGGTACAGGCCGTTGACCGCGAGCGTCGCCGCGCCGTCCCAGATCAGCGCCGGGCGATGATCGGGCAGCGTCGGCCGGCACTGCGCATTCAGCTCGAGGATGCGTGCCTCGCCGAACGCCGGATGCACGGAGAACGCGGCACTCAACAGCTCGAGCGCGGAACGCACGCTGACGGGCGACATGTCCTCGCCCTCCACTTCGGTTGCGCCGATTACGTACAGGTCATCCTGTTTCGGCGCGATGTACAGCGGATAGCGCGGATGCAGAAGCCGCACGGGCCGCGTCAGCCCGATGCCGGGCGCATGCACGCGCGCGACCTCGCCGCGGATCCCGCGCAGCGCGGGCAGCACGGGCTTCGCGCCGAGCCCGCGGCAGTCGATCGTGAAGTGCG
>NZ_JAAGPL010000443.1:0-1766 GCF_017104785.1 Burkholderia sp. Ac-20353
CTTCGCGTGCGGCTGCCTGGACTGGAGCGAACGCCGCGCGCACCTGGGCGGCGCGCTCGGCGCGGCGCTGCTCGACAGCTTCTGCGCGCACGGCTGGATCGAGCGCACCGAGCGGCCGCGCGTGCTGCGCGTGACGGTGCCCGGGCAGCAGGCGCTCGACGCATGGCTTACGACCGCATGACACGCGCATTGCCGCCGGACGACAAGCGCGCCAGACGGACATGAATTGTTACAGGACGATCAATTAGCCTTACAAAACTCAGTGCATTGAAACAGGCCGAGCGGATATTGTGAAACCAACGGCACGAATCGACGGGCCGCGATAACGACGAATACGCTCATCATGACCACCCTGTTCACGCTCAAGCGCACTGCCCGCCTCACGCTGCTCGCCTTCGCGGCGCTCGCCGCGTTGCCGCCCGCGTTCGCGCAATCGGCCGACGCGCCGCCGTACGCGGCGCCGGCCCAGCAGCCGGGTGGTGACCCGCCCGGCCGGGTTGCGAGGCTCAATTACCTGTCCGGCGCGGTGACGACCGAGCCGGCCGGCACCGACACGTGGTCGTATGCGTCCGTGAACCGGCCGCTGACGACCGGCGACCAGCTCTGGAACGACGCCGGCGCCCGCTCCGAAATCCACATCGGCTCGACCGCCGTGCGGCTCGGCCAATCGACGAGCCTGTCGGTGCTGAACCTCGACGACACGACGACCCAACTGAAGGTCGGCCTCGGCACCGTGTCGACGCACGTGCGTTCGCTGCCGCCCGGCTCGTCGTATGAAATCGACACGCCGAACCTCGCGCTCGGCGTCACGGGCCCCGGCGACTATCGGGTCGACGTCGCGCCGGACGGCGCGAGCACGACGGTCACCGTGCGGCGCGGCAGCGCAACCGTCTACGGCGACAACGGCCAGTATCCGCTGTCCGCCGGGCAGCAGGTCGTATTCTCGGGCACCAACCTGGCGGTCGCGCAGGAGTCCCCGGCGCCCGGATTCGATCCGCTCGACCAGTGGGCGGCCGGCCGCGATGCGGCCGAGGAACGCTCGGTGTCGGCACGCTACGTGTCGCGCGACGTCCCCGGCTACCAGGATCTCGACGCGAACGGTACGTGGCGCCAGGATCCGGGCTATGGCTCGGTATGGGTGCCGAACGACGTGCCGTCGGACTGGGCGCCGTATCACGACGGCCACTGGATCTGGCAGGCGCCGTGGGGCTGGACCTGGGTCGATGACCAGCCGTGGGGCTTCGCGCCTTATCACTACGGCCGCTGGGCATATGTCGACGACAGCTGGGCGTGGGTGCCCGGCCCGCTCGTCGTCAGCGAGCCGCCCGTCTATGCACCGGCACTCGTCGCGTTCGTCGGCGGTGGCGGCGGCGGCTTCGACTGGAGCGTCAGCCTCGCGGTCGGCGGCGCCGCCGCCGCAGGCTGCGCGTGGTTCCCGCTCGGCCCCGGCGAACGCTGGCACCCGGGCTGGGGCGGCTGGAGCCCTCACTACTACGATCGCGTGAACCAGAACGTCGTGGTGAACAACGTCAACGTGAACAAGACCGTGAACGTGACGAACATCAACAACATCACCAACATCAACAACACGTACATCAACTATCACGCGCCGCACGCGATCACGGCCGTGCCCGCGACCGCGTTCGTGCACGGGCAGCCGGTCGCGCATTTCGCACAAAAGGTCGATCCGCAGCAGTGGCGCAACGCGCACGTGACCCCCGGCACGCCCGGCATCGCCCCGGTGCGCCAGAGCTTCACCGGCGGGC
>NZ_JAAGPL010000444.1:0-1884 GCF_017104785.1 Burkholderia sp. Ac-20353
TGCTCGGCATCGTGTCGGGCGCGGTCGCGGGTCTCGTCGCGATCACGCCGGCCTCCGGCTTCGTCGGCGTGACGGGCGCACTGGTGATCGGCATCGCGGCGGGCGTCGTGTGCTTCTGGTCGGCGACATGGCTCAAGTCGAAGCTCGGCTATGACGATTCGCTCGACGCGTTCGGCGTGCACGGCGTGGGCGGCATCCTCGGCGCGCTGCTGACGGGCGTGTTCGCGGTCAAGGACATCGGCGGCGCCGACGGCAATGTCATGCTCCAGCTCAAGGGCGTTGCGATCACGCTGATCTACAGCGGCGTGCTGAGCTTCATCCTGCTGAAGCTGATCGACCTGACGATCGGTCTGCGTGTGTCGGAAGAGCAAGAGCGCGAAGGCCTCGACGTGATCCTCCACGGCGAAGCAATCGAGTAATCACTCAAGGTCGCTGGATCATCAGCGACCAACGACGCGTGCTCACGCATCTTCCAAAAAAGGCGCTCTGTACCCGCCGGCCATCGCCGGCTGGTCGGCGGACTGGCTTAGGCAGTGTCGTGGCAGGGGACTTCACGATTCCGGATTCCACGCGTGGTTCGCTCGTGGCCAAGCGGCCATGGGCGAAAGCGTGCTGATTTTGCGGGGGCTCGATTTCACGAAATTCTGCATTACACGAGCATTCAGACCCGAGACTCGCGCGGTGCTCGTAAGACCGTGGCGGCTGGTCATGATGGGCGGGGATTGTGAAGTACTCGCAGTAAGTGCGCTTTGAATCCCGTTCACAGTTGCCTCGTTTCCACAAACCGTCCGGGATACGCATTCTTTTCTTGGATGCCGATTCGACATTGACATCGGGTGAAATGCCAGAATCATTGACGTCCTGCTAGACGAAAAAAATGAGGGGAACTCGGCATTGCGCTTGAAGATCGCGTGTGCGGTGCATGCATGGCGCGATCGGATATATCTATGCAGCGCTATCCGTAGTACCGAGTGTTATGAGAGCGGGTCCATGAAAAAAAACGATCAGCGTCACCCCGCAGTATTGGTCGTGCTCGCGTCCCAGATAGCCTGCTTGACAATATTTGCATTTGCGGAGGAGTTCGTGGAAAAAAGCAAGTGGATGGGTGCGTGGTTCGGGCTGAGTTTCCTGTTCGGCTTGATTCTGACACGTGGCCATATCGGGATGTGGCGCAATTGTAGTGATGAAAGGAGTCTGGTGGCATTTCTCATGGAAAACCCGACATATCTTGCCGTTGCGATCGCAACCCTCGGTCAGTTGGTCGCAATATTAACTGCAAATCATGTTTGACGGCGTATCCAAAGTGAGGCGTCGATTGGTGGGCGGCATATTGCCGAACCAGCTAACCATTTGATGGACCGATTTCTTATTCTTCTCAAAGAATCGATTTTCGTTGTTTGACTCAATCGTGGAGCTCACAGGCATGAAAAGGTCATTGTTGGCACTTTCGCTATCCGTAACGTTTGCAGCGTCGGCACACGCGCAAAGCAGCGTCACCCTGTACGGTTTGATTGATACTGGAATCGTCTACACGAATAATCAGTCGGGTCATAGCAATTGGCAAATGGTGACGAGCTCGACCCAGAACACGGTTTTTGGTCTCAAGGGATCGGAAGATCTCGGCGGCGGATTGCATACCGTCTTCAAGCTGGAACAGGGCTTCAATCTGAACAATGGTACCCAGGCATTCGCCGGCGACGGATTTGGGTCACAGGCGTGGATTGGGCTGCAAAGCGATCCGTATGGCACCGTCACATTGACGTTGCCCGCGAATTTCGTATCCGCTAACCGAGCATTTATTATGCCGCTTCCTTTCGCTGTGCGGCGTGCCAGTCTTGTTCAAATTGCATCGGACTGACGTAATTCAACGTCGAGTGCAAACGC
>NZ_JAAGPL010000445.1:0-1449 GCF_017104785.1 Burkholderia sp. Ac-20353
TCGCTCGCCGCGCCGCTGTTCGACCTGCTCGCGCATGAGCCGCGCCGCTTCGAGCTGTCGCCGAAATTTGCGATCCAGCTCGACGGCGGCGAAGCGGTCGCGGCGCTCGACCATCCGCACGACATCTGGCTGTCCGCATGGCGGCGCGGCGACGGCGCCGTGCGCATCGCGGCCGGGCTCGCCGGATGTCCGCCGGTTGCGCGCGCCGATGCCCCCGCGTGCGTCGATGTTTCGCCTGAGGAATCGGCCGCGCTCGTGCGCGCGCTGCTGCTCGCGTTCCTCGACCTTGCGCCGGCCGACGTGACGCGCATGCGCGCGCTGCTCGCGACATGTGGCGAGCAGGGTCTGCTCGAACGCGCACAAGCCTATCTGCCGTTTCCGCTTGCAGCCGACCCCGCGCTTGCCGACTGGCGGCGCACGCCGTCCGATTTCGCGTGGCGCTTCGGCGCGCATCCGTCGAACGACGCGTTGCGCTGCAGCGTCGGCGCGCAGTTCGCGCTCGGCCGTCTCGACGCGGCGCGGCTCGACGCGCTCGCGGCGCTTGCGGACACATACGGCGACGGCACGCTGTCGATCACGCCTTGGCAAGGCGTGTTCATCCACGGCGTCGTGACAACCGACGCGCCCGTGCTGCTCGACGCGCTCGCCGCGCTCGGCCTCGTCTGCGAACCGACAGATCCGCTCGCGCAGCTCGTCGCCTGCGCGGGCAGCGCCGGCTGCGCGAAAGCGCGCGCCGACACGAAGCGCGACGCGCTCGCGCTCGCCGCGCGCGTCGGCCGTGCGCGCAGTGTGCACGTCGTGCACCTCGTGAACCTCGTGCACCTGACCGGCTGCGAGCGCCATTGCGCGCTGCCGCACCCCGCCGAGCACACGCTCGTCGCGGTCGCACCGGCACGCTACGACCTTTACCGGCGCGACGACGCAGCGGGCCTCGGCGCCCCGCTCGCGCGCCACTTGACGATCGACCAAGCCGCGGCCCGACTGGGCGATGCGCGGCAAGCCAGGACACCACCGATGCTTGACTACATACGCGACGGGCAGGAAATCTACCGCCAGTCGTTCGCGACGATCCGTGCCGAGGCCGACCTGTCGCGGATCCCGGCCGACCTCGAGAAACTCGCGGTGCGCGTGATCCACGCGTGCGGGATGGTCGACGTCGTCGACGACCTGCGTTTCTCAACCGGCGCGGGCACGGCGGGCCGTGCGGCGCTGGCCGCCGGCGCGCCGATCCTCTGCGACGCGAAGATGGTCGCGGAAGGCATCACGCGTGCGCGGCTGCCGGCCGGCAATCGCGTGCTGTGCACGCTCGGCGAGCCCGAGGTGCCCGACCTCGCGCGCCAGCTCGGCAACACGCGCTCGGCCGCCGCGCTCGAACTGTGGCGCCCGCACCTCGCGGGCAGCGTCGTCGTGATCGGCAACGCGCCTACCGCGCTGTTCCATCTGCTCGAC
>NZ_JAAGPL010000446.1:0-241 GCF_017104785.1 Burkholderia sp. Ac-20353
GGTTCATTAAAAAAAAAAAAAAAAAAAAAAATATTAATGCGTGTGATAAAGAAATATTTAGAATTGGAATTGTTACATCACATTGAGATCTGTAGAATGTCAGTAACAAGGTACATATGATAGAAGTATATATGTTCGAAGGTAAGAGTACTACTAGTCTAAGGGATACTAACGCATAAGTGCATCTGTGATGTAGTTACAGGTCGTCTATGATCGCAGACACTGACAGAAGTGATGAGTA
>NZ_JAAGPL010000447.1:0-1676 GCF_017104785.1 Burkholderia sp. Ac-20353
CGGGCAACTGGCCGCGGCGGTGCGGCATCAGCAGCGTCGTGGTCACGTGGCCGGCGTGCCACGCGGGCAGCACACGCACGAGCGCGCCCGTGCGCAGCGCGTCGCCGGCGATCCAGTCCGGCAGGCACGCGATGCCGAGGCCGGCGACGGCCGCCTGCAGCAGCACCGTCGATTCGTCCGCGTGCAGACGGGGGCGCGGCGCGACCTCGACACGGTCGGCGCCACGGCAGACATGCCACGGGGCGGATTGCAGGTTCGGATACAGGCCGTCGTGCTGCGCGAGTCCGGCCGGCTCGGCCGGTTCGCCGCACTGAGCGAGATAGGCCGGCGACGCGACGAGGATGATCGGTGAAACCGCGAGCGGGCGCTGCACCAGCGCGGAGTCGGGCAGCGGTGCGAAATGGCTGCGCACCGCAATGTCGAAGCCTTCCTGCGCGAGATCCACCAGACGGTCGCCCGCATGGATCTGGAGCTGCAGCTTCGGATGGGCGGCGGCGAACGCCGGCAGGCAGGGCGCGAGGAAATGCTGCGCGACGGGCACCGAGCTCGTGATGCGGACGACGCCGCGCGGCTCGGCGGCCTGCCGCAGCACCGCGTCCCGCGCGCTCTCGGCCTCGATCACCGCCGCGCGGGCATGGTTGAAGAAGTCGGCGCCGACCGGCGTCAGGCGAAAACTGCGCGACGTGCGGTGCACGAGCCGCGCGCCAAGTGCGCGCTCGAGCTCGGCGACGCGCTTGCTCACCGTCGACTTGGGCAGGTCGAGCAGGCGGGCGGCCGCGGACATGCTGCCGGCTTCGACCGCCTGCACGAAGAGGTAGAGATCGTTCAGATTCACCGGTCAGCGTCCACATGGAGAAACGAAGGGTTTCGATTTTACCGGCTACAGATAAATCGTTCGAAATGCGAGCATTCGAGCTCGTTCAATCACCTGGATATGTCCGATGTCTCCGATCCTTTTCTACGGTGTTCCCGCCGGCTGCTCGTTCGGCTCGATCGTCGCGCTCGAGTGGGCCGGCCGTCCCTACCGGCTCTCCCGCATCACGATGCCCGAGCTCGCGACGAGCGACGCGTTCCTGATGCTCAACCCGCTCGCCGAGACGCCGGCGTTCATCACCGAGGCCGGTAACGTGCTCACCGAGAGCATGGCGATCCTCGGCCATATCGGCGCGGCCGCGGCCGGCACCGGTCTCGCGTTCCGGCAGGGCACGCATGATTTCGACCGGCTGAACTGGATGCTCGCGTATCTCAACACCACGTTCTTCAGCGCGTTCGGCGCACTCTGGTACGCGTACGAGCACGGCAGCGCAGGCGCGGAAAAGGAGGTGCTGCAGGCGTTCGGCCGCGGCCGCGTGATGAAGGCGCACCGGCAACTCGAGGCGATGCTCGGTGACGGCCCGTGGCTGCTCGGCCGGCAACGCACGCTCGCCGACGCGTATTTCGCGGGGCTGGCCCGCTGGGCCGACTATCACCAGGTGTTCGACAGCGCCGCGTTCCCGCGCATCGCCGCGCTGCGCGCGCGGCTCGCCGACGACCCCGGCGTGCAGTTTGCGCACGCGGTCGAGGACGAGCGCCCGCTGCCGGCGTCGACGGCGTTCGAAGGGCACGTCGCGCTCGAGGCCGCGCTCCCGCTTGCCCGGCTCGCGCCGGCGTCCGCACCGGCCAAGCGGGAGCACGGC
>NZ_JAAGPL010000448.1:0-1738 GCF_017104785.1 Burkholderia sp. Ac-20353
CGCCGCCCGCGCAGCGCGATCGGCACGATCTCGCACGGCACCGCGTCGTGGCGGTCGATCCGCCGCGGCGCATGGAAGCTGCGGCCGAAACCGAAGTGCCGGGCGACGACCCAGACCGGCACCGCGATCGCGATGCCGACGAAAAATCCGATGACGATGTCGGCAATCATGAGGCCTCCGGCTTGCGCAGCGGCATTGCACTGCGGGTGGCGCCGCGCGCGCGCGGCGCGGCGGGCATGTCGGGCATCGCAGGCTCGCCGGTCGCGTTCGACGGCGCTGACTGCAGCAGTTCGATCGGAGCGGCCGACGGTGCCGACGGTGCCGACTGAGCCGACGGTGCCCCGGCACCACTCGCGGACGCCTCGGGCACGGCGCCAACCGGCAGCGTCGCCGCCTGCGCAGCGGCCCGTACGGCCAGCGCATCGGCCGGCGGACGCATGGCCGCGAACAGGTCGCTGTAGTCGGCGATCGGCGCGCGCCGGTTCTCCGTCTTCAGCGCGTTCAGCTCGGCGTTGATGCTGCCGTGCGCGAGCAGCACGATCCGGTCGGACACCGTCTCGACCGGCACGTTGAAGATCCGCTTGAGCGCCTCGTCCGCATCGGCAGGTTCGCACGCGAACAGGAATACATAGAGGTGCTTCGCGTCCGCCGTCACCACGTCGCCCGCGCGGCGCGGCTGGCAGTGGCGCAGCGCATCGACGTGCGCGACGCCCGGCAGCAGCGTCATCTTCGCGAGCGTGTGCGGCAGCGCGAGCACCGCGCCGCGATCGAGCACCGCGCGGATCCGCAGGCAGAACGAACCGACCGGCAGGTAGCCGAGCACCGTGTCGCCGAGCGCGGCGGCGAGCGCCGCGCGGTAGTCGGTCGCGACCGGCCGCGCATGGAGCTGGCCGTGCAGCGAACGCACGGCAGCCTGCAGCCGAGAGAACGGCAGGTCGCGCCCGACGACGCTGTTCGCGCCGAGGCTCAGCACCAGCATCTCGAATTGATGGCGCAGCACCTCGCCGCGCTCGACGATCGTGATCTTCAGCGCGCCGCCGCACTGTCGCCGCAGCGTGTGCACGTCCGCGCACAGCGCCTCGAGCTGTGCGCGCGTGCGGAACGCGAGCACGGCGGTCGCGGCCTGCGCCCTCGCGCACGCGGCGACGACCGCCGCGTTGTCGTCGACGATCTCCCAGTCGTTCGGCACCCACTGCTCGCGCTCGACCACCGCGCGACTGACGACGACCCGATCCTCGTCGCTCGCGAGCTTCATCTGTTGCGGCGCCGCGACCGCGTCGGCATCGAAGATCGCCGACAGGCGGCCGTTCGGCGCGAAGCGCAGCGGCCGCACCTCGCCCGCGGCCAGCGTGTCGCCTGAACGCCAGAAATCGACGACCCACAGCAGCTCGCCATGCGTGCGCTGCAGCTGCGCGACGCCCGCGCACACACTGTGAAAGCCGCTGCGCCGCGTGCGGCGCGCTTCGCGCACGAGCGGCGGATCGTCGGTCAGCGCGTCGTCGGCGCCCGCGTACGCGTCGTCGGGATGCATCAGCAACACGACCGCGATCCGGTGCATCCGGCACCAGTCGGCGAACGCGCGCCCTTCTTCCGCGAGCGCGACCGGATCGTCCCAGCTGAACCAGCGCTCGGCGCCTTCGACGAAATACAGCGAGCGCGCGCGAAAGCCGAAGCGCTTCATCGCGCGAAACCCGCCCATCAGCCGCGCGAACGGGCCCGCCGCCGCGCGATGGGCCGC
>NZ_JAAGPL010000045.1:0-52470 GCF_017104785.1 Burkholderia sp. Ac-20353
TCGCGTAGCGCCGGCTGCTGCGGCACTGCGGGCCGCAGCAGGGGCGGCGAGGCCGGTGAGGCCCAGTCAGGCTGCGCGCGGACGGGCACGCCTGCGGCCGGCGCAGTGACGGGCGGCGCACGATGGAACGCGAACGCGAGCGGAATGCGCGCGGGCGCCAGCGCATGCCGCATCATCAGCCCCGTCTCGGCCGGGCCGACGAAGATCGTGCCGCCGTCCGCCAGTTGCCGGTCGAGCAGCCGGATCGACTGGTCCTGCGTGTCGCGGTTGAAATAGATCAGCACGTTGCGGCAGAAGATGAAGTCGTAGCGCGTGTCCGCGTCGAGCGGCAGCTCGAACAGGTTCGCCTGCACGAAGCGCACCGGTTCGCGCACCCGCGCGTGAAGCTGCCAGCCGCCGTCCGTTTCGCAGAAATGGCGTTCGCGGAAGTCGAGCGGGTGGCCGCGAAACGCGTTGCGTCCGTACACGCCGTCCCGTGCGCGGTCGATCGCGCGCGCGCTGATGTCGACCGCGTCGATGGCGAAGCGTGACGCGCCGATGCCGGCATCGAGCAGCGCCATCGAGATCGAATACGGCTCCTCGCCGGTCGAGCACGGCGCGCTCAGCACGCGCAGCGTGCGCGCGGGCTCACGCACGAGCCGCGCGTCGGCGAGCCGCGCAAGCGCGACGTACGCTTCGCGATCGCGGAAGAACCACGTTTCCGGCACGACGAGCGTTTCGATCAGCGCCTGCCGTTCGTCCGGCGACGCGATCAGCCGCTGCCAGTACGCGTCGATCGCGCCGTCGCCGAGGTCGTCGGCCGGCATCCCGCCGGCGGGCAGCGTCAGGTCCGGCGCGCCGGCCTGCATGATGCGCGCGCGTTCGAGCACCGCGCGCGCGAGCGCACGATGGCCGAGCGTCGTGGCATCCATGCCCGTTTCACGCGTGAGCCACGCTTCGAAGCGCGGATCATCAGCGTTCATCGCGTTCATCATTCGGCAACCACCTGCTGCAGCGGCGGCGCGGGCGGGAACAGCAACGCGCGCGCATCGTCGTCGAGCATCTGCCGCACATCGATCTGCTGCACGAATCCCGACGCGTCGGCGGCGACCGGCCCGAGCCAGCGCGCGTGTGGCGTTGCGATGCCGCTATCCGCGAATTGCGCGGGTGCGAAATCGCGCACCTGCGTCGCGTGCTCGACGATCAGCCCGAGCCACCGATCCGCGCCGTCCGCTGCGTTTGGCTGCGCGTAGCGCACGACGACGAGCCGCGTCGAGCGCAGCGCGCGCGCCGCGCGCCCGAGTGCGAGCTGCGGGACGTCGAGCACCGGCACCAGCGTGCCGCGGTGATCGATCACGCCGGCGAGCCACGGCGGCGTGCCCGGCATCGACTTCACGGGCGCGAGCGCCAGCACCTCGACGATCTGCGTCGCATCGAGCGCATAGCGTTCGCCGTCCAGTTCGAAAAGAAGGAAGAGCATCGTATCGATAGCCCGGAGGCCGTCTGCGTCAGCTGTCGATCTTGAAGCGCGACACGCCGGTACGCAACTGGTTCGCGACGAGCGTCAGGTCGTCGATCGCCTGCGACGACTGGCGCAGCGATTCGGCCGTCTGCTGCGCGGCTTCCGACAGCTGCGACAGCGCCTGCGTGATCTGCTCGGCGCCGCTCGCCTGCGTCTGCATCCCTTCGTTGACCATCTGGAAACGCGGTGCGAGCGTCTGCACCTCGTGGATGATCTGCGACAGCTGGCCGCCGACCTGCTGGACCTCGCGCATCCCGCGCCGTACTTCCTCGGAGAACTTGTCCATCCCCATCACGCCGGCCGACACCGCCGACTGGATCTCCTTCACCGTCTGCTCGATGTCGTAGGTCGCGACGGCCGTCTGGTCGGCAAGGCGACGGATCTCGGTGGCGACGACCGCGAAGCCGCGGCCGTACTCGCCAGCTTTCTCGGCTTCGATCGCCGCGTTCAGCGACAGCAGGTTGGTCTGATCCGCGACCTTGGTGATCGTCGCGACAACCTGGTTGATGTTGACCGCCTTCTCGTTCAGGATCGCGAGCTTCGCGTTCACCGAGCCCGCGGCCTCCATCACGCTGCGCATCATTTCTTCCATGTGCGCGAGGCCGCTCTGGCTCGCGCCCGCGAGCGACGCCGACTGCTCGGCGACCGACGACACCTCGTTCATCGTGTGCAGCAGGTCGCGCGACGTCGCGAGGATCTCGCGGGACGTCGCGCCGATCTCGGTCGTCGTTGCCGCCGTTTCGCTCGCGGTCGCCTGCTGCTCCTTCGACGTCGCGGCGATCTCGGCCACCGACGTCGTGACCTGCAGCGACGACTGCTGCGCCTGCGACACGAGGCTCGCGAGCTCTTCGGCCATCCGGTTGAAGCCGTCCTGCAGCGTGCCGAATTCGTCGCCGCGACGCAGGTCGAGCCGCTGCGCGAGGTTGCCGGTGCGCATTGCGTCGTGCACTTCGACGAGCCGCGTCATCGGCCCCGTGATCGCGCGGAACAGCGCGTAGCCGGTCGCGAGCGCGACCAGCAGCACGACGCTCAGCGCGGTTGCGAGCGTCGCTTCCGCGGTGTTGACCGACGTGCGGATCTGCGCGGCCGAATCGTCGGCCTGCGCGCGGTTTTCTTCGACCATCACATCCGCGGTGCGGACCACGTTCCGCCACGCCGACGTCACGCGCACGAAGCTGGCTCGCGCGGCCGTGCGATCGCTCGTCGCGGCGCGCGCGGCGTCGTTCAGCAGCGGCAGGTATTCGTCGTACGCGGCCCGGAATGCGGTGAAGCGCGCCTTGTCGTCGTCGCGGAACAGCGTGGCCTCGTATTGGGTCGATGCGAGGTCGAGGCTGCGCAGTGCGTCGGGCATCCGGTCGAGGTCGTGCTTCGTGGCGTCCGCGTCGCTGTCGACGAACAGCGCCCGTTCGAGCACCGTGTAGCTTTGGTTCGCCGCGGCGCGCAGCGACGTCGACAGGAACAGGCCCGGCACCGAATCCCGCCGCAGGCTGTCGGCCGACGCGTCGATCGCGGTCAAACGCGTGTATGAAATCGCGGCCATCACCAGCATCAGCACGAAGATCGCGCCGAAGCTGAGCACGATGCGCGTGCCGAGCGTGAAGCGTGGGCCGCGCCGCAAGGCGGGCAGGGGCGGCGTGCCGGCGCGGGGCGTCGCAGTGGCCATGTCAGTCTCCCGGAGAGCTTGGATCGGATGGGTCCGGCGGCGCGAACTGCGGATGAAACGATTCGGTCGCGGGTCGGCACGGTCGATCGGATCGTTCCGGATCGTTGCTCGATTGCCGACGCCCCGCATGCTGTCATGTGGCGCGTTTGATCGCAACCGAATTTTCTGCGAATTGCGTCGGGCTTTACCGTCATATTAGAGTCAGGCCATTGTTCTGACGATAGCTGTAATTCGAATGAAATATTCGAGGGTTTATCTGCGAACATGGCGTTCATCGATGCATGTCGTTCTGGCCGTTTTTGCGGAGGGGTTACAGGCTTCGGTGCGGCCCCGATCGGGTGCCGGATGCCGTTCGCGGACCCGCCGCAGGGCGGTCGGTGCGCGGATGGCAGGCTTGCTGGATTCGGCCGGGAGTACGGGGAAAGACCGGCGCCGACGTGTCGCGACTTCGGCGCGGATGCAATGATGGAGTGACGGTGCGATGACGTACGGAAAGAAGACCGACGAAGCGATGGATACGTTTTTCCGCAGCTATCTGGCCACGCTCGGTCTCGCGTTTTCCGTGCTGGGCTTCTTCGGGTTGTCGCAGTACGACGCGATGAACGGCGACTGGGTCCCGTTCGCAGTCACGATCCTGGTCGCAGCCGCGCTTGGCGGGCTCGTGATGATCCTGGTCGGGCTGTTCGGTTCCGTTCGCACGGTGCAGCGCTGGGCGGACGTCGCGTCATTCGATGACGCGACGCTGATCGTCATGGTGATTGCGTTTCCGCTCTATCTGGTCCTGCGTCCGTTCTACAAGCGGCGCTAGCGTACCCGCGAGCCGGCAGGCAGCCGCGCGCTCCCCGGCCGGGCGGCGCGGGCGCGCGTGCAACGGCGCGCATGCCGACTGTCAGTGGCTGCGCGCATACCCCTGGATCAGTGCGCGCATCATCCCTTCGACCGTCGCGTCGCGCAGGTCGTCTTCCTGCGCGACGTCCTCGACGAGCGCGGCATACGCGGTGGCGAGCGTCACGCGATCGACTTCATGGCGCTGCTCCATCAGCGTCACCATGCCGTCCTTCGCCAGATGAGCGGAGAACGCGCGGCTGCCGATGGTTTCGAATACGTCAATCATGGCGGCTCTCCCGAATGTTGCGGATGCTTTTTAGTGTAGTTGCTGCGAAGAGGCTCCGCCATCAGGCGCGGCCGGCCAATTCCCTCCCGCCGGCAGGGTCGTGGCGCCGGCGCTATACTCGCCGTTCTTCGCCGCTCCTCGTCGCTCGAACCGATTCGGCGTGCAAGCGCCGGCGCCGGGCACCGCGGCACCAGACCGCACCAGACCGCACCAGACCGCACCAGACCGGGCGCCGATTCCGCCATTTCACCGTATGCCGATGGACAAGCTCATCTCCTACGTCGCCGCGATTCACGGGTTGTCAGGCCCCGTGTCCGTCGTCGCGCACACGATCTCCCGCGACCGCTGGATGGACCAGGACATCGAGGTGAGCCGCGAGGACGTCGAATACCGTTTCGACAACGGCGCGGTGATCCGCCGCTCGGTCGAGCAGGATCACGCGCCGTCGGCGCTGCTGTGCGCGGAATGCTGGATCGATTACGACGTCGTTCGCCACCCGGGCGACCAGGCGATCAGCCCCACGCGGATCGCGTTCGACAACGCGTGCCGCGAAACCTTCTGGCTGCGTTACCACCTCGCGTGAGCGCGCGCGAACCGCAGAGATCGCATTACTGATAGAAGTTCAGCGTGACCATCGCCGAGCGGCCCGGCGCCCACGTCGCGTAGATCGGGTACGCGCTCGAGTAATACTGCTTGTCGAACAGGTTCTGCACGTTCAGCTGCAGATCCATCGTCTTGTTCACGCGCCACGTCGCGGCTGCGTCGAAGCGCGCGTAGCCGGGCGTCCATTTCTTGACGGTCGGCGACACCGACGCATAAGTCTTGCTCGCGACGGTCGCGCCCGCGCCGACGGTCAGCTTCGGCATCACGTCGTAGCTAGTCCACAGCGTGAAGTTGTGCTTCGGCACCATCACCATCGGCAGGCCCGATGCGCCGGGGTTGCCGGGGCCCGCGTCGGTCGTGATCGCGTTCAGGTACGAGTAGCCGCCGAACACGCGCCACTTGTTCGTCACGTTGCCCGCGAAGCCGAGCTCGGCGCCGCGCACGCGCTGCGTGCCGGCGTTGATCACGTGACCGAGCCCGTCGCTCACGCGTGCGTTGGTCTTTTCGGTCTGGAACAGCGCGGACGTCAGCGACAGCCGCTCTTCGAGCACGTCCCACTTCGCGCCGATCTCGATGTTGCGCGAGCGCTCGGGCGTCAGGTCCTGGTTGGTCGCGGTGATCTGGTCGGTGCCGCCGCCGAGGCCCGCGTTCGAGCCCGGCGGGTTCGACGACGTGCCGTACGACGCGTACAGGCTCACGTTGTGCACGGGCTTGAACACGAGGCCGAACTGGTAGCTGAACAGGTTCGACGTGTTCGACAGGTCGGCGACGCCGGCCTGCTTCGCGGTGACGTCATAGCGGTCGAAGCGCAGCCCCGCGTTGAACAGCCAGCGCTCGGACAGCTTCACCGTGTCGAACATGTACGCGGACACCGTGTCGGTGCGCGTGTTCGTCGTCGGCCCCGGGAAGCCCTTGTCGCCGTTCAGCACGATGCTGCCGGTCCACGGCATGTTCGGGTTCCAGCCGCCCGCGAGCGGCGTGCAGTTGCCCGCGACCGAGCACGGGCCGCCCGTGCGGATGTTGTTGCCGGCCGAGTCGGACACACCATAGCCCTCGTAGCGGCTCTGCTCGTGGCTGAACTCGACGCCGGCCGTCATCGTGTGCTGCATCCCGAACAGGCTCGCGCGGCCCGTCACTTCGGTCTGGTTCGCGATGCTGTTGAGCGCGTACTTGCCGCTCTTCGCCTGCAGGCTCAGCAGGTTCGGGTTCGACGCGAGAATCTGCGGATTGGTCGCGACATAGTCGAGCGTCGAGCGCCCGAACATCGTCGTGTTCTTCAGTTTCAGGTCGTCGTTGAAGCGGTGCTCGACACGCACTTCGGCGGAATCCGTCTGCGTGTAGCGGTAGTCGCGCGTGTTCAGCCCGAAGAACCGGCCGCGATCGGTCGGCACCGGCGTGCCGCCCGATGCGGCGAACGGCACGCTGAAATCCGGCATGTCATAGCTGTTCAGGTGGTAGTAGCTGACCGTGACCGTGGTCGGCGTGTTCAGCCCGAACACCACCGACGGCGCGACGCCCCAGCGCTTGCTGTACACGTCGTTGCGGCCGGCCTGGTTCGCGTCGTGGCCCATCACGTTCAGCCGCACCGCGGTCGTGTCGTTGAGCTTGCGGTTCGCGTCGATCGTCGCGCGCTTGTAGCCGTCGGTGCCGAAGCCGATGCTGCCGTTGACGAAGTCGTCGTTCTGCGGCGTCTTCGTGACGATGTCGATGCTGCCGCCGACCGAGCCGCGGCCCGCGTACACCGAATCCGGGCCCTTCACCACGCTGATCTGCTCGACCGCGAAGGTCTCGCGGTTCTGCACGCCCGAGTCGCGCATCCCGTCGACGAAGATCGAGTTGCGCGATTCGAAGCCGCGGATCACCGGGCGGTCGGCCGACGGGTTCGCCGCCGCATCGCCGCCGAGGAACGTGATGCCGGGCACCGAGCGCAGCGCGTCGGCGAACGTCGTCACGTTCTTTTCCTTGATCAGCTGTTCGGGAATCACGGTAACCGAGCGCGGCGTGTCGAGCAGCGGCGCGGTGAACTTGTACGACGGCGAGCGCTTTGCCTGCATCTCGGACGCGTTGGACGACCGGACCGCGATCGTCGGCAGCGTCGCGGGCCCGCCGTCGGCGGCGGCCGGTTGCGCGGCGGGTGTGGGGTTGCCGGAGGCGACCGGCGCGGCTGGCTCGACCGGCGCGGATTGCGCGGTGGCGAGGAGCGGGGTCAGGAAAACGGAGCAATACAGCGCGGACACGAGGGCGCGCGGCCGCGTCTTGAACTGGGCAGGCATAGAGAAGGCAGCGGAAGTATCGGTGTTCGGGTGCGTGCTGGCGATGGCGGCGGACGGCGCCTGCAGTCATCGAGCACGGCAATGTAAATGCGTATGATTCGCGTTTGCGATCGCAATTGTAGGGATTGACGCGAAATATGTAAACACTTGAAGGGTTCGTGTACTGAAGCGCCTTTGCACCGGACGCAAGACCGCTTTCCATCAGTGGTTTCGCCTGCTACCGCGGCGACTCGATACACTTTCGTACCGATTGGACGGGGCCCCGGATGGCGTGGCCCGAGAATGGAGACAGGATGGAAACGAATGGCGCAGCGGTCGTCACGTACCGTGGCAACTCGATCGAGAACACGCATGTCGCACACGTGGCGGTGGTGGATGCCGGCGGCAGGCTGCTGTACCGGTTCGGCGACCCGTTCCGGATGACGCTCGCGCGATCGGCGGCCAAGCCCGCGCAGGCGTTGTCCGTGCTCGAGACGGGCGGCCCCGACCGGTTCGGCTTCGATGAAGCGGATGTCGCGCTGATGTGCGCGTCGCACAGCAGCGAAGACCGGCATATCGAGCGGACCCGGGCGATGCTGTCGAAGGTGCATGCGCAGGAATCCGACCTCCGCTGCGGCGGGCACGCGCCGCTGTCCGACGCGGTGTACCGGTCATGGATCAAGCGCGACTACAGCCCGACCGGCGTCTGCAGCAATTGCTCGGGAAAGCACGTCGGCATGCTGGCCGGCGCACACGCGATCGGCGCCGCGATCGACGACTACCATCTGCCGGACCATCCGATGCAGCTGCGGGTGAAGCGCGTCGTCGCCGAAGCGTGCGGGCTGCGTGAAGACGAAGTCGAATGGGCGATCGACGGCTGCAACCTGCCGACGCCCGCGTTTGCGCTCGATCGCCTGGCCCGCCTGTACGCGAGCCTGGCCGATGGTGCGGACGCGATGGAAGGGGGAAGCGCCGAACAATCCGCGCGCGTTCACGCGCTCGCGCGCCTGCATCATGCGATGACGCGGCACCCCGAGATGGTCGCCGGCGACGGCAGGTATTGCACGGTGCTGATGCGGGCCTTCGACGGGCAGGTCGTTGGCAAGCTCGGCGCGGATGCGTGCTACGGGCTCGGCGTGCGCGCGTCGGATGACACGCGGCGCCTCGGTGCCGATGGTGCGCTCGGCATCTCGGTGAAGGTCGAGGACGGCAACGTCGACGTGCTGTACATGATCGTCAGCGAACTGCTCGAGCGGCTGCAGATCGGCACCGCCGAGCAGCGCAAGCCGTTGGCCGCGTTCCATCGGCCGCCGATGCTGAACACGCAGAACGTCGAGATCGGTCACGTGACGTTCCCGTTCGAATTGCGGCAGGGGTGACCGGGGGCGCTCAACACTGGCCGCTGCCCCCGCGGATCTTCTGCATTTCCACGTCGGACCACTCGCCGACGTGCGCGAGGTGTTCCGCCAGAAACTCCCTCAATACGCGCAATTTCGCCGAGCTGCGCCGGTTCGCCAGATACGCCATGTAGATGAAGTCGCCGGTCAGCTTGTTCTGCAGCCGGTAGCGGGGCAGCACGGCCTCGAGCCGGCCGCTCGCCAGCAGGTCGCGTACCAGCCAGATCTCGAATTCGGCGATGCCGAGCCCCGCGCAGGTGGCTTCGACCAGCAGTTCCGAGTGATCCGACACGAGGTTGCCAGCCGGCAGGATGCTGTGCCGCGTGTCGTCATCGACCAGCTCCCAGCGCGGGTCGCCCTCCGGATGGACGTAGCGCAGGCAATTGTGGTGCGCGAGATCGTCCGGCGTGGCCGGCCGGCCGCAGCGATCGAGATAGGCGGGCGCCGCGCACAGGATGCTGTCGTTGCGCGACAGCCGCTGGACGATCAGGTTGTCGAGATAGTTCTCGCCTTCGTGGATGTCGAGGTCGAAACCGCCGGCCACCAGGTCGTTGTGGTTGTCGGTCAGCCGGACGTCGAGCTGGATCGTCGGATAGCGCGCGAGAAACGGCGCGACCAGCGGCGCGAGGTAGCGCCGGCCGAACCCGACCGGCGCCGTCAGCTTCAGCGGCCCGCTCGGCTGCGCATTCAGTTCGGCGACGACGCGCAGCGTGTCGTCGAGATCCGCGATCAGCGTGACGGCCCGTTCGTGATAGATGCTGCCGGCTTCGGTCAGCGTCACGCTGTGCGTGGACCGGTACAGCAGCGGCACGCCAAGCACCTCTTCGATTGCCGACACCTTGCGCGCGACCGTGGACGTCGACACGTGCATCTCCTTGGCAACGGCCGAAAAACTGCCTGTTTCGACGACGCGCACGAACGCGCGCATCGCGCCCAGGTGATCGACGCCCGTCTCTCTCGCTCCCTTTTTCATTCGCGTTTCATTCGCCTTTCGTCTGTCCTTGACTCGTTTCTCGCCGCTCTCGCTGTTGCGTCGCACGCAAAACCGCTTTCGATATTACAGAAATGAGGTTCTTTATGCAAAGGCATAGAATGCGAACGCGTCGCGCAGGCGACAGGTGAGCGAAGCCCGGCCTTGCGTCGCGGCGCACGAGGCGACGGCTTCGCCGGGGTCGGCTGCGGCCGGCGGCACGAGACAATTCTGGAGAGACACGATGGCAGGCAACGACTTCCGCGTCGAAACCGATCTTTTAGGTAAACGAAATATTCCGGCGGACGCCTACTACGGCGTTCATACACTGCGCGCGAAGGAGAACTTCGACATCACCGGTCGCAGCATCGCGTCGTTCCCGTACCTGATCATTGCGCTCGCGGCAGTGAAGGAGGCGGCGGCCGCAGCGAACTGCGAACTCGGGCTGCTGCCGCACGCGTACCGTGACGCGATCGCCGCCGCGTGCGTCGAGATCCGCGAAGGGCATCTGCACGACCAGTTCGTCGTCGACATCATCCAGGGTGGCGCGGGCACGTCGACCAACATGAATGCGAACGAGGTGATCTGCAACCGCGCGCTGGAAATCATGGGCCATGCGCGCGGCGAGTACGAATATCTGCACCCGAACGAGCACGTGAATCTCGCGCAGAGCACGAACGACGTCTATCCGACTGCGATCCGGATCGCGACCTGCTTCGCGATCGAGCATCTGCTGGAGGCGATGTTCTGCCTGCGCGACGCGTTCGGCGAAAAAGCCGAGGAATTCGCGGGCCTGCTGAAGCTCGGGCGCACGCAGTTGCAGGATGCCGTCCCGATGACGCTCGGCCAGGAGTTCTCGACGTACGCGGTGATGCTGACGGAGGACATTGCGCGCCTGCAGGAGGCGAGTGCGCTGATTCGCGAGATCAATCTCGGCGCGACCGCGATCGGCACGGGGATCACCGCGCATCCGCAGTATGCGGAGAGGGCGCTCGTGGCGCTGCGGCGCATCACCGGCATCGAGCTGAGCACGGCGCCGAACCTGATCGAAGCGACGCAGGATTGCGGCGCGTTCGTGCAGATTTCCGGCGTGCTGAAGCGGATCGCGGTCAAGCTGTCGAAGACCTGCAACGACCTGCGGCTCCTGTCGAGCGGCCCGCGCGCCGGGTTCGGTGAAATCAACCTGCCGCCGATGCAGGCCGGGTCGTCGATCATGCCCGGCAAGGTGAATCCGGTGATTCCGGAAGTCGTCAACCAGGTCGCGTTCGAGGTGTTCGGCAACGACCTGACGGTGACCTTCGCGGCCGAAGCCGGCCAGCTTCAGCTCAACGCGTTCGAGCCCGTGATCGCGAGCGCGCTGTTCCGCAGCTTCAGCCATCTGACCGCAGCGTGCGTGACCCTCGCCGACAAGTGCGTGAGCGGCATCACCGCGAACGCCGACCGGTTGCGCGAAACGATGGAGCAATCGGTCGCGCTCGCGACCGCGCTCAATCCGTATATCGGCTACAAGAACGCGACCTCGGTGGCGGCCGAGGCGCACGCGAGCGGCAAGACCGTCAGGGAAGTCGTGCTGGGCCGCCAGCTGATGACCGAGGCGCAACTCGACGACGCGTTGCGGCCCGAAGCGTTGATCCAGCCGCGCGTCTATTGAACGCCGCGATGCGTTAGCGCCGGCGCTCGCAGCCGGCGCCGCCGCGTGCGGCTGACCCCTTCAGCGCTTCTGCGGAAGCGCGACAGATCACAAATCAAATCGGAGACTCACGATGAAGTACGCCAGCGAGCGCCCGGCTGATGCAGCCAGCGGCGCGGATGCCTGTCATGCCGACCCGGACGCGCGGTTCGCGTCCCACGAAAGCGGTTACGCGAAGCATTTGAAGCCGCGACACGTGCAGATGATCGCGATGGGCGGCGCGATCGGAACCGGGCTGTTCCTCGGCGCCGGCGGCCGCCTGCAGCACGCGGGGCCGGCACTGGCGGTCGTGTATCTGGTCTGCGGCGTGTTCGCGTTCCTGATCATGCGCGCGCTCGGCGAGCTCGTGATGCATCGGCCGGCCAGCGGAAGCTTCGTGTCGTATGCGCGGGAGTTCATGGGCGAACGCGCGTCGTTCGTCGCCGGCTGGATGTACTACCTGAACTGGGCGACCACCGGGATCGTCGACATCACCGCGGTCGCGATCTACATGAAGTACTGGGCCGTGTTCTCGGACGTGCCGCAGTGGGTGTTCGCGCTCGGCGCGCTCGCGATCGTGTCGACGATGAACATGATCGGCGTGAAGGTGTTCGGCGAAATGGAATTCTGGTTCTCGCTCGTCAAGGTCGGCGCGCTGAGCGTGTTCCTGCTCGTCGGCACCGTGTTCCTCGCGAGCGGCCATCCGGTCGCCGGGCACGCGCCGGGGCTCCATCTGATCGCCGAGAGCGGCGGGATCTTCCCGCACGGCATCCTGCCGGCGGTGCTGATCGTGCAGGGCGTCGTGTTCGCGTATGCGAGCATCGAGCTCGTCGGCGTTGCGGCGGGCGAGACCGCCGATGCGCGCAAGGTGCTGCCTAAGGCGATCAACAGCGTGATGTGGCGCATCGCGCTGTTCTACGTGGGCTCGGTGCTGCTGCTGATCACGCTGCTGCCGTGGACTGCGTACAGCGCGCACGAAAGCCCGTTCGTGACGTTCTTCGGCAAGCTCGGCGTGCCGTATGTCGGCACGGTGATGAACGTCGTGGTGCTGACGGCAGCGCTGTCGAGCCTGAACTCCGGCCTCTATTCGACCGGGCGCGTGTTGCGTTCGCTCGCGATGGGCGGGTCCGCACCGCGGTTCGTGGCACGGATGAACGCGCGCGGTGTGCCGTACGGCGGGATCCTGATCACCGTCGCGATCAATGCGATCGGCGTGCCGCTGAACTACATCGTGCCGGCGCAGGCGTTCGAGATCGTGCTGAACATGGCGTCGCTCGGCATCATCGCGACGTGGGGCTTCATCGTGATGTGCCAGATCGTGTTCCGTCGCAAGGTCAAGCGCGGCGAGCTGAACGACGTGCCGTTCCGGATGCCCGGCGCGCCGTTCACGTCGTGGCTCACGCTCGCGTTCCTGCTCGGCGTGCTGGTGCTGATGGCGTTCGACTACCCGGGTGGTACGTGGACCATCGCGATGATTCCGGTCGTCGCGCTCGCGCTGACGGTCGGCTGGCATCTCGCGAAGCGCGGCGCGGCGCGCGCGCCTGTGGTGACGGGCCAGCCGCTGGTCGATCGGGCGAACAACGCGTGAGGGCGTGAGGGTGCGCGCGGGGCTGCGCGCATCTCGCGCATCACGCGAGTTACGCGGCGTGGTCCAGCCCCACGCGATCGCCGAGCCAGCGGCTGAAGTCGCCGATCATGTCGGCGCTCAGTTCGTGTCCGGCCGGATACAGCCGCGTGTCGTGCGCGACGCCGAGCGCGGCGAGCTTCGCGTCGGCGGCTTCGGCCCACGAAACGGGCAGCTTGTCGTCGGCGCGGCCGTGCACGATCAGCGCATGCAGCGCGCGGAGCGCGTCGCGCGGCGCGATCAGCGGATCGATCTCCGGGAGAATGCGCCCGCACAGCACGGCGAACCCGACGACGTCCGCCGGCGACGTAAGGCCGACGCTTGCGCTCATGATGCCGCCCTGGCTGAAGCCGGCGATCACGGTCGGCAGCGGCGACGCGCCGTCGCGTTCGCGCAGCGCGCGCACCAGCGCGAGCAGCTTCGTGCGGCTCGCCTCCGCGTGCGCAGCGTCGATCTCCGGGCCGTTCGGGCCGAAGCGCACCGGAAACCACGCATGCTGGCCGGGCCCGAACGTGAGCGGGCCGCGCACGAACGCGACTTCGATACGCGGATCCAGCGCGTCGGCCACCGCCAGCAGGTTGGTTTCGTTGCCGCCGACGCCATGCAGCAGCAGCAGGCGGGCTACCGGTTGGGCGCTTGCCGGGTGCAGGCGGTAGGCAAGTCCGGATACGGGGTCGTCGGTCAAGGGCAGGACGTCGGTCATCGCGGGGTTCCATCAGGGGCGGGAGGGAGGTCACAGTCTATGACGTTGTTCGGAGAACATGAATCGCTGGCTGGCGATTGATTATTTCCTCTCTGGAATGGATGTTCGCATGGCGGATCCATGTCTGCTCGAATGAGTCTCCTGCTGGACGACAACGCAGCGATCGCAATCCTGAGAGGCGCGCCAATCATGTTTCAACGCTCATCCGAAAGCGGCGAACGATTCGAACGTGATTCGGCTTGATCGCTTCCCCGATTTACGCTTACATTTTAAAATGCGACTCGCACCCGATTAATTCGACGATAATTCGCAAACGTTTTACATTGCATGCGATGCGAATTGGGGCGTATGCGCCAATCATGAAAATCCACGCGCGTCGATACACCGGACCGACGCCTGCCGCAGGCACTCTCGGCCTTTTCAGCGCGTCGGGACATCAGTTAACGGCATTCGCGCAAAAAACTTTAGGATTTTCGGCCTAAAAATAGTCATTTCAGTTTTATCAATAATCGATTGATTTGTAGTCATCGGACGGTCATAAACCATCCCTGATAATTCGGCGCTCACATTCTTTCAATGGCACGCGCATGGCGATCGCAGCCGGATCGCCACGGGGAGTTGCAGACATGACCATCCGCCATCGTATTACGTTGCTAGTCGTCCTGACGTTTCTCGCCCTGTCGGCGATTGGCGTCTATGCCGTGATCCAGACGCGCAACAGCGCGTCCGAGGTGCGGCAAGTCACGCAGGGGATCGTGCCGAGCGCGCTCGCGTCCGCGGATCTCGTATCTGACGTGAAGAACATCCAGATCGCGACGATGACGCTGATCTACGCGCCCGACACCAACACGGCCGCGCAGGCGCGCGACGAGCTGAAGGCAAAGCAGGCGGCGCTGCGCGCGGCGCTCGACGTGCAGGCGAAGTCGGCCGCGAGCCACGCGCAGGAAGGCCTCGTCGCGCAGGCGAGGGACAGCGCGACGAACTACTTCGCGGCGATCGACGATACCGTGAAGATGAAGGCCGACGGCAAGACCGACATGGCCCAGGCCTACCTGTTCGCGAACGTCGCGCAGTATCGCGACGAGCTCGAGGGCATCGTCGATACGCTGCGCATCGAGAAGAACCGCCAGAAGGACGACGCGATCAACGCGCTGAACGGGATGTTGTCGACGACGGCGACCGCGATCGCGGGCGTGGCCGGCACCGTGATCGTGCTGCTCACCGCGATCGGCTTCGTGCTGTACCGGCAGATCACGCATCCGCTGAGCCGGATGCAGACGATGATGAGCGAGATCGCGACGAGCCAGGATTTCACGCGCCGCGTGCCGGTCGGCCGCATGGACGAGATCGGCCACTCGATCGTCGCGTTCAACGGGATGATCGAGAAGATCCAGGAGAATTCCGCGCAGCTCAAGCAGAAGACCGCCGACATCCAGGCGATGCTGCAGAACATGCAGCAAGGCATCCTGACCGTCGTCGGCGGTGGCGTCGTGCATGCCGAATACTCGGCTTACCTCGAAACGATCTTCGAGACGAAGGACATCGCAGGCCGCGACCTGATGGCGCTCGTGTTCGACGATTCGAACCTCGGCTCCGACGCGCGTTCGCAGGTCGACGCCGCGATGCATGCGTGCCTCGGCGAGGACAGCATGAACTTCGAATTCAACGAGCACCTGCTCGTCAACGAAGTCGCAAAACGCATGCCGGATGGCCGCGAGAAGTGGCTCGACCTGAGCTGGTCGGCGATCACCGACGAGACCGATACCGTCGTGCGCCTGATGCTGTGCGTGCGCGACGTGACCGAGCTGCGCGAGCTGACTGCGCAGGCCGGCGAGCAGCAGCGCCGGCTCGAGATGATCGGCGAGATCCTCGCGATCAGCCAGGACAAGTTCCACCAGTTCGTCGACAGCGCGAACGGCTTCCTCAGCGAGAACGAACGGATGATCCGCCAGCACGAGCGCGCGGACCACTCGATCGTCGCGGCACTGTTCCGCAACATGCACACGATCAAGGGCAACGCACGCACGTACAGCCTGCAGCACCTGACGAACATCGTGCACGAGGCCGAGCAGGCGTACGAATCGCTGCGCCACGCGGACGCCGGCCCGGACTGGAACCGCGACGCGCTGATGGACGATCTCTCGCGCGTGCGCGACGCGGTCGAGCACTATGCGACGATCAACAAGGTCACGCTCGGCCGCAGCGGCGACGCGGCACGGCCTGGCACCGGCCATTACCTGATGGTCGAGCGTGCGCATATCAGCGAGAGCCTGCGCGTGCTCGACGGTGTCGATCCGGCGAACGCGGCCGACTGGCGCGCGGCGCGCGATGCGGTGCGCCGCATGCTGAGCCTGCTCGGCACCGAGAGCATCGGCGATGCGCTCGCGGGTGTGCTGGAATCGCTGCCGTCGCTTGCGGAGGAACTCGGCAAGGCGGCACCCGTCGTGCGGATCGACAGCAACGGCTATCGCGTGCGCAGCGAGATCGGCGGCACGCTGAAGGATGTCTTCATGCACCTGCTGCGCAATTCGATCGATCACGGGATCGAAACGCCCGACGCGCGTCGGGCGGCCGGCAAGGCGGCGGCGGGCACGATCGACATCGAAGCCGGTGTCGACGGCGGGATGCTGCAGATCGCGCTCAGCGACGACGGCCGCGGCCTCGCGCTCGACCGGATCCGCGGGATCGCGCGCGAACGCGGCTGGATCGACGCGGATAACGAAGCCACGCTGACCGACGAAGCGGTGGCCGAGCTGATCTTCCGGCCGGGCTTCTCGACCGCGCAGGCGGTGACCGAGGTATCGGGGCGCGGCGTCGGCATGGATGCGGTGCGCAACTTCCTGAAGCGCGAAGGCGGCGGCATCGCGCTGCGCTTCACCGACGACCGGCGCGGCGCCGCGTATCGCGCGTTCCAGACGATCGTGTCGCTGCCGGAATCCTGCGCAGTGGACAGTCTCGGGCAGGCGGCGCCGGACCACGCGGGTGCGCGGGCCGGGATGGCGGACGCGACGGAGTGATCGTGCAGCAGGCAATCACGCATCTTGGCGCCGCGCTGGCGGGCGGCCTCGTCGCATGGATCGTCGCGACGGTCGTGTTTCGCGCGCATCGCGCGCGGCTCGTCGCAAACCTGAGTGTCGAAACGGCCGCGTTGCGCGACGCGCTCGCGCAGTCGGACGCGCAAGCGGGCGAAGCCGCGGCGGCGCACGCGGCACAGGCTGAAGCGTGGACGAGCAGGGAAGCGCAGCTCGCCGATACGCTCGCGCAGCACGAGACGGACGCCGGCGTGCAGCGCGATGCGCTGCAGGTGGCGCGGTCCGAGCGGGACGCGCTGTCGCAGCACGCGGTGAAGATCGCGCACGAGGCCGCGCGCCTGCGCGGGCTCGCGGGCACGTTCGAGCGCTGGCACGAGCAGATGATCTCGCTGACCACGCAGAACCAGGACATGCGCGCGAAGAACCAGGAACTGTCCGCGATCGTCGCGCACGTATCGATCGTGTCGCTGAACGCGTCGATCGAAGCAGCGCGCGCCGGCACGGCCGGGCGCGGCTTCTCGATTGTCGCGAGCGAAGTGCGCGGGCTCGCGGCGCGCTCGCAGGAGCTGTCGAACAGCTATCGCGACAGCCTGAACCGCAACGATCTCGTCACTGCCGCAACGTTCCAGGACATCCAGGCGGGCGGCAAGATGGTCACCGCCGCGCTCGCGAGCGTCGAGACGCTCGCCGGGCAATTGCACGCGCGGCTGGAAGGAGCGGCGGCGTGATCAGCGCGCAGGCGAAGGCGAGCTTCGAACGCATCTTCTTCGACGCGGCACGCACGCGGCTCGCGTCGGGCGGCGGCACATGCGACATCGTGCCGGCCACGGCCGGGGACGAGCCGCCGCGCAACGGCCGCATGAAATCGAAGACGCTCGAACAGGTCGCAGTGCTGACGATCTCGGCGCTGCATTTCCGGTTGCTGCTCGCGCTGCGCTTTCGCGACGACGACGCAACGCGACGCTATTTCGCGGGCAACGCGCAGCAACCGCTGCACGAGGCGTTCATGGAAGTGGCGAACCTGTGCTGCGGCGCGATCAACCAGGCGCTGATCGCGCCGTTTCCGGATCTCGGGATGTCGACGCCATACTTGTTGAGCAGCGCGAGCATCGACTACCTGAGCGCGCTCGCGCCCGGCCACGTCGCCGCATTCGACGTGACGCTGGACGGTGCGGTGCGGATCCGTGCGACGCTGTGTGTCTGCGCGAATGCGCCGGTCGATTTTCACGTGCCGGAAACGGCGCTGGTCGAGAGCGGCGGTGAGCTGGAACTGTTTTGACCGTGTTGCGGCGCTCGCAGTGGCGCCGGAATCCGAATCCCAACCCGAATGCAAGGAAACGCGCGATGACCGAAGGCAAACCCGTCAGCAAGGTGCTGGTGCTCGACGAAAGCCGTGAGCATGCGGATGCGATCAAGCGCTTTTGCGACGACCACAACCTGATCGGCCTGACCGTGGGCCGCAACCGGCTGCTGAAAGTGCTGCGCTCGAACATCGATCTCGGCGCGATCCTGCTCGCCGAGGATTACGGCGGCTCGCCCGCGGAAACCGCGATCATCGCGACGCAGATCGACGCGCTGCGACCGGAATTGCCGATCATCCTGCGCCGCGACGCGCATGCGTCGCGCGACGGCCTGCCCGAAGCGCTCGCGCGCGTCGCGTGCGCGACCTACGTCGCGGACGACATGACGCCGCTGCAGCGCGTGATCGACGAATACATCTTCAGCCTCGACTATCCGAACGCGCTCGTGCGCGGGATCTCGGAGATCACCGAAGCGCGGCTCGACAGCCTGTTTCCGGGGATGACGATCAGCCTCGACACGCCGTGCATCGTCCGCGACCAGATCATCTTCGGCGAGGTGTTCAGCCTGATCGCGCTCGAGAGCGCGTGGTGCCGCGGCTACATGCTGCTGCAGACGAGCGAGCAGCCGTTGCTCGACATGATCGACAGCACGCACCACGACGGCCGCGCGCCGGATTTCCGCGACGTGAACAACGTGCTCGGCGAGCTGACGAACCTCGTGTGGGGTGCGTTCAAGAACCGCTATCTCGGCGATGCGGAAGCGCTCGCGCGCCATCCGGTGCAGGTGCCGCTGCTCGTCAACCACAAGCAGAAGTTCATCTCGTTCGGCGGCGACTGTCCGCAGCTCAGTTTCAAGTACCGGATGACCGACCCGTCATCGGGCCGGTCGGTCTGCCTCGACCAGCGCTTCGTGTTCAGCCTGAGCTGGTCGCCGGAGGATTTCCGCGAATCGGTGCAGGACGTCGGGCCGATGGTCGAGGCGGGCGAACTCGAATTGTTTTGAAGTTCTGAAGAAAGGAAAGGGGAATACGACATGGCAAAGATTCTGGTGGTCGACGATTCGGGCACGGTGCGCGACGAGGTCGCGGGCTTCCTGCGCAATAACGGGCTGGACGTCGCAACCGCGGTCGACGGCAAGGACGGGCTGGCGAAGCTGAAGGCGACGCCCGGCATCCGGCTCGTGATCAGCGACGTGAACATGCCGAACATGGACGGCCTGACGATGGTCGAGAAGATTCGCGGCGAGCTCGCGAACACGGCGGTCAACGTCGTGATGCTGACGACCGAAAGCAGCCCGGCGATGAAGGAGCGCGGCAAGGCGGCCGGCGTGAAGGGCTGGATCGTGAAGCCGTTCAAGGGCGACGCGGTGCTCGACGCGCTGAAGAAGCTCGCAGGCTGACGCGTGCTGGCGGGCCGCCGCAGCGCGGCCCGATCGTCGACGGACGGCTGCCGACATCCTCCATCCGGGCCCCGATTGGATTATATTGATCCGTTAGCGCACCGCGATCGCTCTCAATCTGGTGGACCATCATGGAATCGAATCCCTCCTCATCGGAACCCATTCTGCTGCGCGACGACCATGAAGGCGTCGTCACGCTGCGACTGAACCGCCCGCAGCAGTTCAACGCGCTGTCCGAAGCGATGCTCGCGAGCCTGCACGATGCATTCGTGGCGCTTGCGTCGGACCCGCACGTGCGCTGCGTCGTCCTCGCGGCCGAAGGCAAGGCGTTCTGCGCGGGCCACGACCTGCGCGAGATGCGCGGCAAGCCCGAACTCGACTACTACCGCGCGCTGTTCGCGCAATGCAGCCGCGTGATGCTCGCGATGCGCGCGTTGCCGGTGCCGGTGATCGCGCGCGTGCACGGCATCGCGACGGCAGCCGGTTGCCAGCTCGTTGCCGCCTGCGATCTCGCGATCGCGGCGGACACTGCGCGCTTCGCGGTATCGGGGATCAACGTCGGGCTGTTCTGCTCGACGCCGGCCGTCGCGCTGAGCCGCAACGTCACGGCGAAGCGCGCGTTCGACATGCTCGTGACCGGCCGCTTCATCGATGCGGCGACGGCCGCGTCGTGGGGGCTCGTCAACGAAGCGGTGCCGGAAGACGCGCTCGACGCGGCGGTCGCGCGCAAGGTCGCGGAGATCGTCGCGAAGAGCCCGGCCGCCGTGCGCTACGGCAAGCAGATGTTTTACCGGCAGCGCGAGATGACGCTCGACGACGCATACGCGTACGCGGGCGACGTGATGGCGCGCAACATGATGGAAGAAGACGCGGGCGAGGGCATCGACGCGTTTCTCGAGAAGCGGCCGCCGCGCTGGCGGACGTAACGCGCCGTACGCGGCCGGCCTTAGCGGCCTTAGCGGCCGTAGCTGCCGGTGCGCAGTGCCGGCTGCGTGGTCGATGCACCGGGCGGCACGATCACCACCGGCACGCGGCGCGCCAGCGCGCACATCAGCTCGTAGCCGATCGTGCCGCTCGCTTCCGCGACATCGTCGACCTTCACCTGATCACCCCACAGCTCGACGCTCGAACCGATGCCCGCATTCGTGCACGGCGTGAGGTCGACGGTCAGCATGTCCATCGACACGCGGCCGACGACGCGCGTCAGCACGCCGTCCACCGCGATCGGCGTGCCGGTCGGCGCGTGGCGCGGATAGCCGTCCGCATAGCCGCATGCGACGACGCCGACGCGCATCGGCTGCTCGACCGTGAAGCGGCGGCCATAGCCGACCGTTTCCTGCGGCACGAGCGTCTGTACGCCGATGATCCGGCTCGTCAGCGTCATCGAGGCCATCAGCGGCGTGTCGGCGATGTGCCGCGACGCGCCGGTCGGCGATGCGCCATACAGGATCGTGCCGGGACGCACCCAGTCGCGGTGCGCGCGCGGATGCCACAGCACGGCAGCCGAGTTCGATACCGAGCGCTCGCCCGGAATCCCGGCCGACGCCGCGTCGAACTGGTCGAGCTGCCAGTCGATCTCGCCGTCGTCGGCGTTCGCGAAGTGCGTCATCAGCGTGATCCTGCCGATCGACGGTGCGGCGGCCGCGCGCTCCCACGCGGCACGGAACGCGGCGGGGCGGAAGCCGAGCCGGTTCATGCCGGAGTTCATCTTCAGCTGGATGTCGATCGGCCGCTGCGGCTTCGCGGCGATCAGGAGGTCGAGCTGTTCGTCGCAATGGACGGCGACCGTCAGCTGGTGGCGCTCGACCAGCTCGACGTCCGCCGGCTCGAAGATCCCTTCGAGCAGCAGCACGGGCTTGTCCCAGCCGAGCTCGCGCACACGCACCGCTTCGTCGAGATCGAGGAGCGCAATCCCGTCAGCGGCTGCGAGGCCCGGATAGATCCGCTCGATTCCGTGGCCATATGCGTTGGCCTTGATGACGGCCCATACGCGCGACTGCGCGGCGGTCTGGCGGATGAAGTCGAGGTTGTGGCGCAGCGCGTCGGGGCGGATATGGGCGACGATGGGACGGGGCATGGCGTTGGCTCGGGTCGTGTGTCGTTCGAAGCGCGGCGCGGCAAGCGCGCCGCACGGGTGAGCAAGTTCGGCCCGTGGTATGCCGGGCCAGTGTTGAGCGCTATGGTATTGGGGAATGACCAGTTTTATTTCGCGTATTTATCCGCAATTTGGTGGAAATTGCGGCGAGGCAGGCGGCGGCGGGAGAGGGCCGGCAGGCGTGCGGCCGAGCGTCCCGTCTAGAAAACCGGTGCGCGATCGGGGCGGCGCAATGCTAAGCTCTCGGCGATCTTGTCATTGAATAATGTAAACATAAGGAGGAGGCTTAGATGACGACGTCCCAGCTGTGCCTGTTCATCGTGGCGGTGCTGCCGTTCCCGCTGACGATTCTCGCGAAGGCGAAGAAGGGCTACGACAACCATGCGCCGCGCGAGTATCTCGCGAAGCTCGAAGGCTGGCGTGCGCGCGCGGCGGCTGCACACCACAACGCATGGGAGGCGCTCGCGCTGTTTACGGCCGGCCTCGTCATTGCGTGGCATTCGGGCGCGAACGCGCATCGCGTCGACCAGCTCGCGATCGCGTTCGTCGCCATTCGCATTGCTTACTCGCTGCTGTACCTGCTGAACTGGGCCACGCTGCGCTCGCTCGTCTGGTTCGCCGGCATGGCATGCGTCGCCGGGCTGTTCTTCGCGACGCCTTGACCGCGTGCCGCCCGGTTGCCGGGCGGCGTTCGCAACAAATGTTTCATCCGCGCCGCCGTGCCTTCGGGAACGGCGGCGTTTTCGTTGGTGCGTACGTTGTGCCTCCGTATCCCCCGGCGCTCCAGCGTTCGCACCGGCGCTATCCCCCCGACATCCCTGCCCGTTCCCCACACCGATTCACCGGCGCGACGCCCGCCCGCGCCCCCGGGTTTTTCTCGATGCAATTACCTGTTGCGCATTTTTTTGTTGTCGTAGTATCGGCGTTGACAACACATGTTGCACTACGGTCTAATTCAACATCGCATGTTGCGGTGCGGCTTGCTGTCGTCGTTTCGCCCGGCCGGGGTGCCGGGCCCATCGCCCATCATGTGGAGAAATGCCATGAGTCGCCGTTCCTTCCTGAAAACCGCTGTGGTCGTCGCGATGCTCGGCGCAAGCGTCGCGCATGCGGATACGAAAACGCTCGTCGTCGGCACCGACACGTCGTTCATGCCGTTCGAGTTCAAGCAGGGCGACAAGTACGTCGGCTTCGATCTCGACCTGTGGGCCGAGATCGCGAAGGACCAGGGCTGGAAGTACACGATCCAGCCGATGGATTTCGCGGGGCTGATCCCGGCGCTGCAGACGCAGAACATCGACGTCGCGCTGTCCGGCATGACGATCAAGGAAGAGCGGAAGAAGGCGATCGACTTCTCCGCACCGTACTACGACAGCGGCCTTGCCGCGATGGTGCAGACCGGCAACACGACGATCAAATCGATCGACGACCTGAACGGCAAGGTGATCGCCGCGAAGACGGGCACCGCGACGATCGACTGGATCAAGGCGCACCTGAAGCCGAAGGAGATCCGTCAGTTCCCGAACATCGACCAGGCGTATCTCGCGCTCGAGGCCGGCCGTGTCGACGCGGCGATGCACGACACGCCGAACGTGCTGTTCTTCGTGAACAACGAAGGCAAGGGCAAGGTGAAGGTCGCGGGCCAGCCGGTCAGCGGCGACAAGTACGGAATCGGCTTCCCGAAGGGCAGCCCGCTCGTCGCGAAGGTCAACGAGGAGATCGTGAAGATCAAGGCCGACGGCCGCTACGCGCAGATCTACAAGAAGTGGTTCGGCGCCGAGCCGCCGAAGATGTGAGCGTGACGACGGTGCAGCGTGGCGCGGCCGGATGGTCGCGCCGGTCTTGAATCGAACGGGGAGCGGCAAGTGAATTTCGATTGGTCGGCAATCTGGGCAGCGTTGCCGGACCTGATGGACGGGGTCCGGCTGACGGTGTTCATCGCATTACTCGGGTTATTGGGCGGCTTCGTCGTGGGCATGATCGCAGGTATGTTCCGCGCGTACGGGCCAAAGGCAATGAACGTGCTCGCGCAGGTGTATATCGAGCTGATCCGCGGCACGCCGATCGTCGTGCAGGTGATGTTCCTGTATTTCGCGCTGCCGTTGCTCGCGCACATCCGCATCGACGGTTTGACGGCCGCGATCATCGCGATCACCGTGAATTCCGGCGCGTATCTCGCGGAAGTGGTGCGCGGCGCGCTGCTGTCGATTCCGAAGGGATTGACGGAAGCGGGGCTCGCGATGGGGCTGTCGATGCCGCGCGTGCTGCTGAAGGTGGTCGGGCCGCTTGCGTTCCGGCGGCTGATTCCGCCGCTCGGCAACCAGTGCATCGTGAGCCTGAAGGACACGTCGCTGTTCATCGTGATCGGCGTCGGCGAGCTGACGCGCAAGGGGCAGGAAATCATCGCGGGCAATTTCCAGGCGGTCGAGATCTGGACTGCGGTCGCAGCCATCTACCTGTTGCTGACGGGCACGATGACGCTGACGCTGCGCGTCGTCGAAAAGAGGATGAAGATTTTATGAGCATGATCGAATTCCAGAACGTGTCGAAGAGCTTCGGCCACCTGCCGGTGTTGAAGCATATCGACCTGAAGATCGACGCGGGCGAGGTCGTGGTCGTGATCGGTCCGTCGGGCTCGGGCAAGTCGACGATGCTGCGCTGTATCAATGCGCTCGAGAAGATCACGTCCGGCGAGCTGCTCGTCGACGGCCAGAGCGTGCGCGGCAACGCGTCGACGATCCGCAACATCCGGCTCGAGGCCGGCATGGTGTTCCAGCAGTTCAACCTGTTTCCGCAGATGACCGCGCTCGAGAACGTGATGTTCGGGCCAATCCAGGTGCGCGGCGCATCGCGCGCCGACGCGCGCGGCCAGGCGATGGCGCTGCTCGACAAGGTTGGCCTCGAATCGCGCGCGAATCATTACCCGTCCGAGCTGTCCGGCGGCCAGCAGCAGCGCGTCGCGATCGCGCGCGCGCTCGCAATCCGGCCCCGGCTGATGCTGTTCGACGAGCCGACCTCCGCGCTCGATCCGGAACTACGCCACGAAGTGCTGAAAGTGATGCAGGATCTCGCGACAGAAGGGATGACGATGATCGTCGTCACGCACGAGATCGGCTTCGCGAAGCGGGTCGGCACGCGCCTGCTGTTCATGGATCAGGGCGGCATTGCCGAGGACGGCCATCCGGCCGACCTGATCGACAATCCGCCGACGCCGCGTCTGAAGGAATTCCTGAAACACGTGTCCTGAGCACGACCCTGACATTCGACATGCAGCTTTCACTTTCTCCCGTCATCGCCGGCGCGCCGTTCGACATCGGCGTGCGCCTCGGCGAACTCGCGCGGCCGGTGTTCGACGCGTATATGCTGCAGAGCAGCGCATGGCAGGCGGTGAGCCGCTGGCGCGGCCATCCGTTCGTGCATGCGCTGCGGCAGGCGGCGCTGGCCGCGTATCCCGATCTCGTCGCGGAACTCGACGGGATGGCGGCCGGCCTCGGCTGGCCCGCGGAAGACGTCTTTCTGTGGAATTGCCGCGGCGAACTGATCCACAACGCGCCGGACGGCTGCACGACGCTCGCCGCGCGCGGCGCGGACGGCACGCGCTGGATCGCGCACAACGAGGACGGCGACCCGTTCCTGCGCGAGCGCTGCCTGCTCGTCGACGTGCGGCCGGCGGCCAAGCCCGGTTTCGTCAGCTTCTATTACCCGGGGTCGCTGCCGGGCCACACGTTCGCCGCGAATCGTGCGGGCATCGCGCAGGCGATCAACAACATCCGCATCAAGACGCCGGCCGCCGGCGTGCCGCGGATGATCCTCGCGCGCGCGGTGCTTGACGCGACGTCGCTCGACGCGGCGGCGGACGTACTGCGCACGCATGCGCGGGCGAGCGGCTTTCACCACACGCTCGGCGCGACTGGCGACGCACGGCTGCTGAGCATCGAGGCGAGCGTCGCGCGCTGTTCGGTTGTCGACGTCGCGCGGCTGTCGGGCCATGCGAACCATCTGGTGCATCCGGGGTGCGAGCGGGAAGCGCAGATCGTCACGCAATCGTCGGCGGATCGTCAGCGTCGCGTCGATCTGCTGCTGTCTGACATCGGGCCGATCGATGAAGCCGCGCTCTTGCGCGTGCTCGGTGATCGCGCGCCCGAAGGCCTGCCGATCTACCGTGACGATCCGGCCGATCCCGACGACGAGAACACGCTCGCGACCGCGGTGTTCGCGATCCGCGCGTCGGGCATCGAGATGACGATCCACCAACACGGCACGCGGCGTTTCGCGACGCAGATCGTGCCGGACCGGCGCGCGCCAGACGCGTCCTGAACCTCCTGATCCTCCTGATCCTCCTGATCCTCCTGATCCATTAGGCAACGTATGACTACAGTCTTCCATCGCGCGCCGCGCGCGACCCTCCCGGTCGCCGTCGCAGGCGACGGCATCGAGATCATCGACTCTACGGCCAAGCGCTATATCGATGCATGCGGCGGCGCGGCCGTGTCGTGCCTCGGGCACAGCAACCAGCGCGTGATCGACGCGATCAAGCGCCAGGCGCAGCAGCTGCCGTACGCGCACACGTCGTTCTTCACGACCGAAGTGGCCGAGGAACTGGCCGACCGGCTCGTCGACGCGGCGCCGGCGGGGCTCGAGCACGTCTATTTCGTGTCGGGTGGCTCCGAGGCGATCGAGGCGGCGCTCAAGCTCGCGCGCCAGTATTTCGTCGAGAAAGGCGAGCCGCAGCGGCGTCACTTTATTGCGCGCCGCCAGAGCTACCACGGCAATACGCTCGGCGCACTCGCGATCGGCGGCAACGCGTGGCGGCGCGAGCCGTTCCTGCCGATCCTGATCGACGCGTATCACGTGAGCCCGTGCTACGCGTATCGCGAGCAGCGCGCGGATGAAACCGAAGAGGCGTTCGCACAGCGTCTCGCGGACGAACTCGAACAGACGATCGTCGAACTCGGCGCGGACAGCGTTGCCGCATTCGTCGCGGAGACGGTGGTCGGCGCGACGGCCGGCGCGGTGCCGCCGGTGCGCACGTATCTGAAGAAGATTCGCGCGGTGTGCGACAAGTACGGCGTGTTGCTGATCCTCGACGAAATCATGTCTGGGATGGGGCGCACGGGCTACCTGTATGCATGCGAAGAAGACGGCGTCGCGCCGGACCTGCTGACGATCGCGAAGGGGCTCGGCGCCGGCTATCAGCCTATCGGCGCGACGCTCGTCAGCGACCGGATTTATCAGGCGATCGTCGGCGGCTCCGGTTTCTTCCAGCATGGTCACACGTATATCGGTCATGCGACCGCATGTGCTGCTGCGCTTGAAGTGCAGCGCGTGATCGCGGAGGAAAAGTTGCTCGACAACGTGCTGGCGCGCGGCGAGCAACTGCGCGGCTTGTTGCGCGAGCGTTATGCCGATCATTCCTGCGTCGGCGACGTGCGCGGGCGCGGGCTATTCGTCGGCGTCGAATTCGTGCGCGACCGTGACAGCAAGGCGCCTTTCGATCCGGCACTGAAGCTGAACGCCGTGATCAAGCGCGAAGCGATGCAGCGCGGTTTGATGGTGTATCCGATGGGCGGTACGATCGATGGACGCCAGGGCGACCACGTGCTGCTCGCGCCGCCGTTCATCTGCACCGCGCAGCAGATCGACACGATCGTCGATCGGCTGGCGGGCGCGATCGACGCGGCGCTGGCGGCGGTCGGTGGATGACGGAACCCGAGAACGGACAACCCATGACCTCAAGACTTCCCGCATTCGACCCCGCAACGGCGACCGACGCGCAGAAGGCCGTGCTGGACGAGATTCTCGGCGGCCCGCGCGGCAACCTGAACGGGCCGTTCCTCGGCTGGATCGCGAGCCCCGAGCTCGCGCAGCACGCGCAGCGGCTCGGCGCGCTCTGCCGCTATCGCACGGGCTTGCCGCTGCGCCTGTCGGAGCTCGCAATTCTTGTGACGGCTGCGCGCTGGCGCTCGCAGGCGGAGTGGCATATTCATCATCCGATTGCGCTCGACGCGGGCGTGCCGGCCGCGACCGCCGAGGCGATTCGGGATGGCGTCGAACCGGTTTTTGAATCGGACGACGATGCGCTGATCTACGCGTTTGCAAGCGAGTTGTACGATACGCGCCGGGTGGGTGACGCGACCTTTGCTCGCACGGAAGAACGCTTCGGGCATGAAGTCGTCGTCAACCTGGTCGCGTTGCTCGGTTATTACGCGCTCGTCGCGATGACGCTCAATACGTTCGACATGCGTGCGCAAGGGCAGACGGAACTGCCGTTTGCGGAATAACGCGCGTGCCGGTGCGTGATCAAATGCTTCATTGTGGTTTCTCCTTGAGCCGCTGTTGCGGCATTCCAGTGTCCGGTGCCAATCAACTTCGACTTCGCCGGTCACGCCCGCTGCCGGGCGCCCAGCTCGACGACGATCTTGCCTCCCGCAGCGCCTTCATCCAGCAGACGATGCGCCGCTTGAATCTCGTCGAACGCAAACACGCGCGCGGGCTTCGCGCGGAGTGTCCCGGCTTCGACAAGCTCGACGATCTGTTGAAACGGAATGTCCGTCAGCGGATACTCCGGTGTGCCGTACACGAACGCACTGCCGAAAAAACTCAGATGCCGGCCGCTCGGCAGATGCGCGAGCGGATCGAAATGCTCGATGGATTCGTGGCCACCGAGAAACCCGGCCACGCAGACGCGTCCACCTCGTCGAACCAGTCGAAGGGACTCCAGCATCGTGCGCGTACCGACCAGGTCGAGCACGGCGTCGAAACCACCGGGCGCAATACGCGCGCACGCGGTCGCCGTCTCGCCGCCGTCGACGATCACTTGATCGGCGCCGTTCTCTCGCGCGACGGACGCGCGCCCGGCATCGCGTACCGTGACGATGGTCCGGGCCCGCGCGTGCCGGGCCAGGTTGACTGCAGCCTGTCCCAACGACGACGTCGCTCCACGAATCAGCAGCGTATCGCCGCGTCGTAGCGAAAGATTGTCGAACAGGCAGCTCCACGCAGTCGCATAGGACGCCGGTATCGCCGCCAGCTCGCTCCACCCGAGCGTGCTGCGGATCGGCGATACGTTCGCGGCCGGCACCGCGACCCGTTCGGCATAGCTGCCGCTACGCGTGCGCCCCAATCCGCCCATCAACGCGAACACGCGCTGCCCCGGCAACAACGCGCCACCCGGATCGTGCACGACCTCACCGGCGCATTCGATGCCGGAGATCGCCGCCACATCCCCCCACAGGCCGAGCCGGAAATACTGTTCCGCGCGATTGAGGCCGAATGCCCTCACGCGCACCAGCACTTCGCCGGACCCCGCTTCCGGATCGGGCACCTCGCAAATGCGAAGCTGGTCCGGTCCGCCGTATTGTTGCCGCACGACTGCTTTCAATTTCGACTCCTCGATGTTGCCGACAGCAGTCACCAGCATAGGGAGAACGGCGCTTGGGTAAAATTACAGAATTGATCAAATCATTGTAGAGAGGTCGAACAATGAAATTCTCTCTCCACGAACTCGCTTGCCTCGACGCCGTCATCGACGAAGGCAGCTTCCAGGCTGCGGCCGACAAACTGAATCGCACGCATCCGTCCGTCTACACGGCCGTCAAGAACCTTGAGCAGCGGCTCGGCGTGGTGCTGCTCGACCGCAGCCAATACCGTGTCGGCCTGACACCTGCCGGCGAGGCATTCCGGCGCCAGGCCGCGGTGGTGCTGAAACAGGCGGCGGTGCTGGAGACCTTGAGCAGCCAGTTGAGTGCGGGCGAGGAGACGGATCTGCGCGTGGTGGTCGGCGATCTCACGCCGACGGACGATGCGCTACGTTTGCTGAAGCGCTTCTTCAACGCGCGGCAGCATACGCGGCTGCACCTTCACTTCGAGGTGATCGGCGGCCCTTGGGAAAGACTGCTGGCGGAGGAGGCCGACCTCATCATTCACCATGTCGACAAGAGCGACACACGTTTCGAATGGATCGACATCGGCCAGGTGACGCTGGTGCCGGTGGCCGCGCCCGGTTTCCTGGGCTTTCCGGTCACAAGAGCGTTGACGGTGGAGCAGATGCGCGAGTACGTCCAGGTGATCATCCGCGATTCGGCGCGGCAACCGGGACGCGACTACTTTGTCATCAAGGATGCGCCGAACTGGACCGTGGCCGACCAGCACACGAAAAAAGCGCTGCTCGTGCAAGGCATGGGCTGGGGGCATATGCCACTGCACCTGATCGACAAGGAGCTGCGCAGCGGCAAGCTTGTGTCGCTCGAAGGCCGCCATTTCAAGCGCTCGAAGCTCGACATCGTCGCGGCCAGGCTGCGCGGCCGCCCCGTCGGCCCGGTTGCGTCCGCACTGTGGAAGTACCTGGCGGCGGCGTGAGCGGTGCGGGAACCCGGCGCCTTGATCGAATTCCTGTCGCGCATCAACAAAAAGGACCCCGCTCGCCAACAACGGCGTGCGGGGCCAAGAGAGACACCTTGTGTTATGCAGCGACGGCTTCGGCTTCCGGCTTCGCCTCTACCGGCGCGACATCCTGCCGGATCAGGTGATCGAACGCGCCCAACGAAGCCTTCGCACCTTCACCAACTGCGATCACGATCTGCTTGAACGGCACCGTCGTCACGTCGCCGGCCGCGAACACGCCGGGCACCGACGTCGTGCCGCGCGCGTCGACGACGATCTCGCCGTGCTTCGACAATTCGACCGTCCCCTTCAGCCACTCGGTGTTCGGCACGAGCCCGATCTGCACGAACACACCTTCGAGTTCGATACGCTTCACCTCGCCCGTTTGCCGGTCCTTGTAGACGAGGCCGTTCAGCTTGCTGCCGTCGCCGGTCAGCTCGGTCGTCTGCGCCTGCGTGACTATGGTCACGTTCGGCAGGCTGCGCAGCTTGCGCTGCAGCACCTCGTCCGCGCGCAGTTGTGCGCCGAATTCGATCAGCGTGACCTCGCGGACGATGCCCGCCAGATCGATCGCCGCTTCGACGCCCGAGTTGCCGCCACCGACCACCGCGACGCGCTTGCCCTTGAACAGCGGGCCATCGCAGTGCGGGCAGTACGCGACGCCGCGGTTGCGGTATTCGCGCTCGCCCGGCACGTTGATCTCGCGCCAGCGTGCGCCGGTCGCGATCACGATCGTCTTCGCGTTGAGCACCGCGCCGCTGGCGAGACGGATCTGGTGTACGTCGCCGGGGATCAGCGCGTCGGCGCGCTGCACGTCCATGATGTCGACGTCGTACTGCTTCACGTGCTGCTCGAGCGCGGTCGCGAACTTCGGCCCTTCGGTTTCCTGCACCGACACGAAGTTCTCGATCGCCATCGTGTCGAGCACCTGCCCGCCGAAGCGCTCGGCAACCACGCCGGTCGCAATGCCCTTGCGCGCCGAGTAGATCGCGGCCGCTGCGCCGGCCGGGCCGCCGCCGACGATCAGCGTGTCGAATACGGGCTTGTTCGCGAGCGCCTTCGCCGCCCGTGCGCTCGCGCCGGTGTCGAGCTTCGCGAGGATCTCCTTCACGCTGCTGCGGCCCTGGCCGAACGTTTCGCCGTTCAGGAACATCGTCGGTACCGCCATGATCTGGCGGGCTTCGACTTCATCCGGGAACAGCGCGCCGTCGATCGCGACGTGGCGGATGCGCGGGTTGATCAGCGCCATCACGTTCAGCGCCTGCACGACTTCCGGGCAGTTCTGGCACGACAGCGAGAAGTACGTCTCGAACGCGTAGTCGCCGTCGAGTGCGCGGATCTGCTCGATCACCGCGTCGTCGAGCTTGACCGGATGGCCGCCCGTCTGCAGCAGCGCGAGCACGAGCGACGTGAATTCATGCCCCATCGGAATCCCCGCGAAGCGGATGCCCGCGGCCTTGCCCGGTTCGCCGATCGAGAATGACGGCTTGCGCTCGGCATCGTCGCGGCGCACGGTCACAGTCACGCGCGGCGTCAGCGACGCAATCTCGTTCAGCAGCGCGAGCAGTTCCTGCGACTTCGCGCCGTCGTCAACGGAAGCGACGAGTTCGATCGGGCGCGTGATCTTTTCAAGGTACGCTTTGAGTTGGTTCTTGAGATTGGCGTCGAGCATGGCGATTCGGATTCCGTATCAATGGTGGTCGGGCAGGTCATGCCGAAAGAGGAGGGGCGGGCCGCATGGGTGCGGCGGCCCGCCGTCGCGCGCCTGTTGCGGCGCGCGTTGGTCTGGTCGTCAGATCTTGCCGATCAGGTCGAGCGACGGCGTCAGCGTCTCGGCGCCCGGGGTCCACTTGGCCGGGCACACTTCACCCGGGTGCGCGGCGATGTATTGCGCGGCCTGCACCTTGCGCAGCAGTTCGCCTGCGTCGCGGCCGATGCCGTTGTCGTGGATCTCGCACAGCTTGATCTCGCCTTCCGGGTTGATCACGAACGTGCCGCGCAGCGCCATCCCTTCTTCCTCGATCAGCACGTCGAAGTTGCGCGACAGCGTGAGCGTCGGGTCGCCGATCATCGGATACTTGATCTTGCCGATCGTGTCCGACGTGTCGTGCCAGGCCTTGTGCGTGAAGTGCGTGTCGGTCGACACCGCGTAGATTTCGACACCCAGCTTCTGGAATTCCGCGTAGCGGTCGGCGAGGTCGCCCAGCTCGGTCGGGCAGACGAACGTGAAGTCCGCCGGGTAGAACACGACGACGGACCACTTGCCCTTCAGGTTCTCGTCGGAGACGGGCACGAAATCGCCGTTGTGGTATGCGGTTGCCTTGAACGGTTTGATTTGGGTGTTGATGATCGGCATGTTCTGCTTCCCTTTGCGTCGGTGATGAATGAGGAAGCGTCAGTATCCGGGTTCACCCTTGGCTTGTGAAATTGCTTGTTTCAATCCGGGGCATCGGGAATTTCTATGCAGGCTTCGTCCGACGCGGCGAGCCCCGTTTCCCGACCCTGCTCAAAGTCGGCTTCCCGAGCGCCCGACGGCGTCAGCGACACGAAGTGCATCGTCGTGCCGTTCGCCGGGAAGCCCGCGATACCGGTCGTGCCCCACGGAATCGGCGAGCGCTGGGCGCCGCGCACGGTGATTCGCTCGGGCGCAAGCGCCAGCGTCAGAAGCCGGCCGTCGTGCGTCGGCACATAGGCGCTGGCACCGGCGACGCCGATGCCGGATTCGCGCACCGTCGCCGGCAGGCAATCGAGCGTCGCCGTGCGGCGGCCGTCC
Source organism: Burkholderia sp. Ac-20353 (assembly GCF_017104785.1). Taxonomy (NCBI): domain Bacteria; kingdom Pseudomonadati; phylum Pseudomonadota; class Betaproteobacteria; order Burkholderiales; family Burkholderiaceae; genus Burkholderia; species Burkholderia sp. Ac-20353. The sequence goes on from NZ_JAAGPL010000045.1 coordinate 32,479, forward strand.
TGGTCGATCAGCATCGCGGCGCCGCGGCCATTCGCCGCCGTGGCGACGACCACGAAGCGGTCGATCGCGGGCACGTACGCCGCGGAGTACACGTAGTACTGAATCGCGTCATTCAACGCGCCGAGCTTCTCCAGCTTCGCCGTCATGGGATCGAACATCGCGTATTCGAGCGTCGCGTCGGTGCTGCCCTCGATGTACTTCTGCCACACCAGCAACGCATTGCGCGGGGAACCCGCAATCACGGGCCACCATTCGCGGCTGTGCGGCGCGACCGCCACGTGGTTCAGCACGCGCCCGGCGGCATCGTACGTCTTCAGGTACACACCACCGCCCGTCCCCAGATTGTCGACGCCGCCGCCGTCGACCCAGTCAGCCGAATAGAACACGACGAAGCGCTCGCGGACTGTCGCGACATGGCCCGAGTGTCCGCCCGACTCGACGTCGTTCGGGTAGGGCTTGACCGGTTTCAGGTTGCGGCGATAGACGCCGTACCGCTGGCTGACTTCCTGCGGCGCGTTCCAGCCGTCCTCGAACGTGACGAAGATGTCGCCGCGATCGTTCTGCGCGATCGACACCGGCTCCTGCGCTTCGGGCCGGCTGATGAACGTGCGGACATGCGTCATGTGCGCGCTGCCGGGCGACCATTCGCCGACGTAGACGTCATGCGGCCAGTTGCCGTTGGCCAGCGCGCCGCGCGGCACGATGCCCGAGCTGCTGAAGAAGATCCAGCGCTTGCCGTTGCCGGCGTCGGCCACGCCGATGCCGTGCATGAAGCGCCGCGGGTCGCCGGTTTCGAGCTGCTGCGCGGAGGGGCGGGGCGCGGCTTTGTGCGGGACCGCCGCGCCCGCGAGCGCGGCCTGCGACGCGACGCTCGACCCAACAACGGCGAGACAGCCGGCGACGTAGGCCGCAATGCAGCCCGCGCTGCAGGCCACCGACACGGCGGCCCGGACCGCTTTCCATCCTGCCGCGACCGATCCACCCATGCGCCGCATCGGCAGCAGCGTCATTCGACGGTCACCGATTTCGCGAGGTTGCGCGGCTTGTCGACGTCCGCGCCGCGCGCGCAGCCAACGTGATACGCGAGCAGCTGCAATGGCACCACGTGCATGATCGGCGCGAGCGCATCGCCCGGTTCGCGCAGGCGGATCACGCGCGTGTCGTCATCGGCGTCGATCTCGAGATGGCTGCCCGCGAGCACGTAGAGCCGCCCGCCGCGTGCACGCACTTCGGCCATGTTCGACTTCAGCTTCTGGAACAGGCGATCGTCCGGCGCGATCGTGACGACGGGCATCGCGCTCGTCACCAGCGCGAGCGGGCCATGCTTCAGCTCGCCCGCCGGGTAGCCTTCGGCGTGGATGTACGACACTTCCTTCAGCTTCAGCGCGCCTTCCATCGCGATCGGGAAATGGATGCCGCGCCCGAGGAACAGCGCATTGTCCATCTGCGTGAAATCGTCCGCCCAGCCCATGATCTGGGTCTCCAGCGCCAGCGCGTTGCCGATCCGCGCCGGCAGCGCGCGCAGCTGCTGCAGGTAGGTCGCGGCGCGCGCGGCGTCGAGCCTGCCGCGCAGCTGCGCGAGCATGACCGTCAGCAGGAACAGCGCGACCAGTTGCGTCGTGAATGCCTTGGTCGACGCGACCCCCAGCTCGATGCCTGCCTGGGTCAGGAAACGCAGCTGCGCGTTGCGCGCGATCGTGCTCGTCGGCACGTTGCAGATCGCCATCGACACGTCCTGGCCCAAACTGCGCGCGTGCTCGATCGCGCCGATCGTATCGGCGGTTTCGCCCGATTGCGAGATGCCGACGACGAGCGTGCGCGGATCGGCCACGGAATCCCGGTACCGGTACTCGCTCGCGATCTCGACCTGGGCCGGCAAGCCGGCGATGCTCTCGAGCCAGTATTTCGCGGTGAGCCCCGCGTAATAGCTGGTGCCGCAGCCGAGCAGCAGCACGCTTCTCACGCGCGACAGCAGCGCCTGCGCGTCGCCGGGCGGGCCGAACAGCGCGGGCGAGATCGTGTCGATGCCAGCGAGCGTGTTGGCGATCGCCGTCGGCTGTTCGAAGATCTCCTTCTGCATGAAGTGCTGGTACGGGCCGAGGCCGGCATCGCTGTCGCGCGCCTTGACCTCGCACAGCGGCCGTTTCGCGTCGTGCCCGAGCGCGTCGACGATCCGGATGCGTTCGGGCGTAATCAACGCGACGTCGCCGTCCTCGAGGTAGATGAAATGGTCGGTCAGGTCGCCGAGCGCCGCGCAGTCGGACGCGAGGTAGTTCTGGTGCGCGCCGATGCCGATCACGAGCGGCGAGCCGGCGCGCGCGGCGACGAGGCGCTGCGGCTCGTGCGCGCTCAGCGCCGCGATCGCATACGCGCCGCGCAGGCGCTTGACCGCGCGGACGACCGCGTCGAACAGGTCGTCGCGATATTCGCCGTGAATCAGATGCGCGATCACCTCCGTGTCGGTCTCGCCGCGAAACGCATAGCCGCGCCGCTGCAGTTCCGCCTTGAGCGCTTCGTGGTTTTCGATGATGCCGTTGTGGACGACCGCGATCGTGTCGCCCGACATGATCGGATGCGCGTTCGTTTCGGACGGCGCACCGTGGGTGGCCCAGCGCGTATGAGCGATGCAGGTTCCCGCTTCGAGACCGAGCGTCCTCACCCGTTGCCGCAGGTCCGTCACGCGGCTCAACGTGCGCTCGCTGCGAATGCGCCCGCCGCTTTGCAGCGCGATCCCGCACGAGTCGTAGCCGCGATACTCGAGCCGGCTCAGCGCGTTGACCAGTTGCGGCACCTGGTTGTTCCGGCCACTTGCTCCGACGATCCCGCACATATGTCACCTCGTCCAGAAGAAGTTATCGACGCAATTGCCGCGCGTGCGACGCGTGGAACGGGTGGCCGCGTCCGGCACCATGCCGGGTCAGCGTGCGGCCGCTGCCGTCGCGCCGCGCTCGGGCAGCCTATTTGCGGGTCTGCTGCGCAGCGTGGGTCGTCCATTCGATCCCGGAAATCAACCCGTTCGCGTCATGCGATGCGATCAGGATCCGCGACGCCTGTTTCCCGGCCGGCCGGCGCGCGTGCATCATCGCAGCCGCCGGTCCCGACCTCGCCTTGAGGCTCGCCGAACGCCGCAGCATCTTCGACACGCGCAGCCGGTACGCAAACGGATGGACGACGCGCCCCGCGATCAGCCACGTGAACAGCACGCCAGCCATCACCGAGATGCACGTCACGTAGAAGATCAGCTGCTCGATCGGCATTTCGGCCTCGTTGAACGGCAGCAGGTAGCGGTACGTATAGATGCAGATCGACGCCCAGACCGCACCGACGACGGAGGGCCGCACGAGGCGGAACCACACGATCTGCATCGCGCCGACGATCACGCCGCGATCGGCAATCATCTGGCGCGCGGAGCGGAGAGAGAGGTCAATAATCGGCGCGTTCTTCATGTTGAATTCCTCGGTCGGGACTGATCCATACGGCGCGTTTGCCACGGCCGCGCAGCGCGACGGCGGGCACCGCGACAACGGTGGTGACCATGCTGATCAACCAGAAGGCAACCGGATACCAGACGGTGTCCAGGAAGTACATCAGGAGCTTTTCGTCGTAGCGCCGATCGATCATGCAGCCGACGATCAGTTGCAGCACGCAGGTTGCGACCAGCAGCATCCCGTGCCAGTGCGGGACGACCGATACGTGCCAGTCCAGCGGCAGCGGATGGAAGAGGCCGACGAGCGCCAGCAGCAGGATGAACGACATCGAATACGCCCATGCGATGCCGATCAGATACTCCGCAAAGAGCGGCCACATCATCATCTGCGAAGGTCTGGAGAGCGTGCTCGCATACTTGATCAGCACCTGGATGCCGCCCTTCGACCAGCGCAGCCGCTGGCGGTACAGCCCCTTCAGCGTCTCCGGCATCAGGATCCAGCTGAGCGCGTGCGGTTCGTACACGACACGCCAGTCGCGGCACTGCAGCTTCCAGCTGATGTCGATGTCCTCGGTCAGCATGTCCGAGCTCCAGAAGCCGACGTCGGCGAGCGCGGTCTTGCGGAACATCGTGATCACGCCGGAGACCGTGAAGATGCGGCCGTATATCTGCTGCGTGCGCTTGATCAGCCCGACGATCGACGAGAACTCGCCGACCTGCATGCGGCCGAGCAGCGACGTGCGCGTACGGATGCGCGGGTTGCCGGTCACTGCGCCGACGCCGGGGTCGGTGATGAAGTGCTCGAGCATCCATTCGATCGCATCGTGCGCGAGCAGCGAGTCGCCGTCGATGCAGAGCAGGTACTCCGAGCTCGACACGGCCGCGGCGGTCGTGAGGCCCACCGCCTTGCCCTCGTTGTGCGCGTGATGGATCACGAGGAGCCGCGGGATCGACGCGGCCAGCTCGTTGAGGATCTCGCCCGTGCGGTCCTTGCTGCCGTCGTTGACCGCGATGATGTCGTAGTTCGGATAGTGCATGCCGTTCAGGTGCCCGATCACGCTGCGCGCGTTCGCTTCCTCGTTGAAGCAGGGCACGACGATCGATACCTTCGGCATCCCGCTCGACGCGAGCGTCTTTCTCGACAGCTCGCGCCCGTCCTCGAGCAGGAAGAAATGCACGACGCCGCCTATCATCCACAGATACGACATGAAGAACGGATAGTAGAAGACGAAATCCTGCAGGCGATGAATGATGGAGTGGGTTGTCATTGTGCCGAAGTCCCCTTGGGGTGCTGCATGTGCATCAGCGCGTTGATCGAGGTCGGGTCGAGCCGGGACTTCAGCGACATCACGTCGCGCATCGTCACGAGCGTCGGCTTGTTGTTCAGGAAGTTGTCGGGGTAGTAGCCGAAGTTCAGCGCGCCGCGGTCCCGCAGGTGGTGCATCTGCGCGAGCAGCGTGCTCGCGGGAATGTCCGCGCGGGCGTGCCAGTCATAGGCCTGCAACTCGAACACGGTTTTCGCGAAGCCGCGCTGCTTCTTCGCAACGACGTCGATGAGCTGGTCGAGCCAGCGATCCGGATTCGACGCCTGCTCCATGTACGGCATCGCCATCAACGCGACGAAGTCGTACGTGTTGAGGAAATCGTCGTAGTTCTGCGCATACCACGCCTCGGACTCGGGGTTCAGCACCGGCTGCGCGAAGATATTGCGCGCGGTCAGCACATCGCCCGCGTTCTGATTCGCGAGCACGATCTGCTCGAGCTGCCGCGTCAGGTTCAGCAGATAGCGCGTCTTTTCCCGAGTCCAGCGATTCATCAGATCGGGCTTCGCGCGAATCTGCCCGATGTCGCGCGGCAGCCCCCATTGAGCATAGGTTTGCAGCGCATGCGTGCCCGCATCCTCGTAGTCGTCGAGCACGGCGTCGTCGCTGAAGAGGATGCCGGTGAACGACGCAAATTTGCTGAGATCCTCGTAGATCTGCTCGATCATCAGCCGCGCGTTCGGATCGAACGGGCTCAGGCGGAAGCCGCGCGTGCCGTGCTCGCGCGCCGGCGCGCCGCCGTATGCGCTGACCGCTGCGAGGCCGTGCAGCTTGTCCGCAGGCGGACGGAACGCGAGCACCGGCAGCCACGCATAGACCTCGACGTTGGAGCGGGTACTGAGCTGCCAGGCCGCGCGCGAGAACAGATCGGCGCGCATCGGCAGGTGCCGGTTCGGAAAATAGACGGACTCCGCGACCCCAGTGCCCTTCGGATCGGCGAATGCCTGCAGGTAGACCGATTTCGGCTGCATCTCGTAGATGCGCTGGACGAGCGCGCCGAGATTCTTTTCCTGCTGCGCAGGGTTCGGGTCGTAGACCTGGTCGAGATCGACCTGCACCACGCGTTCGACGACGTCGACGGCGCCCCGGTTGGTCGCCGGCTCGCGCATCGAACGCTCGAACACGCCGATATCGACGTCATACATCATCAGGATGCGCCGCAGCCGGTCGAGCGGCACGTCCGGCGTATTCGGCCCGGCATCGAGACTGAACTGGATGTCCATGCCGAGCGATGTCGAGATCTTGCGCACCGGCTGGTTTTCCGCACCATACGGCCAGACCATCGAGCGTGCGACGAGGCCCGTGCGTTCGTGAATCTGCCGGATGCAGGTCTGCAGATCGTTGCGCACCCGGGCGTCGAATTCCATGTCGGTTTCATAGCGCTTTTCGTCCTCCAGATAGAGGTGCGACGTGGTTGCGGGCAACTGGTTGCCTTGCGGATTGGCCGTTGCGCCATGGTGCAGATTGTGCGTATGGCACGCGAGCTCGACGAGGTCGGACGAACCGAGCTGCCGGACTTCGTCCCAGGACATGAAGTAATCGCGCGGCACCTCGAGCTTGTCGCTGATGCGGATCGGCGTATCCAGCGGCGTGTCGATCCACGCGGTGACGAGGCCCATCACCGCCGGATATCGGAAGCGCTTCAGCAGCGGCAGCACTTTCGTATAGTGGCTGCGGAAGCCGTCGTCGAACGTGAGCAGCACGGCACGCGCCGGCAGCGGCTTGCCGCCGTGCCGGGATGCCTCGATCTGCCTGACGGTGACGGGATGATAGTTGTTGGTGTCGAGCCACGAAAAGATCGCGGTCAGCGTGCCGGTGTCGATCGCGTAGGGATCGATCATCGTCGACGTGGCGAACGTCGACAGCAGGTTGTCGCGCACGTCGTGCATGCAGATCACGCGAAACGTCTTGCCGTCGACCGGATCCGATGGCGGCAGCAGATCGATCATGCTTGCCCCGGTCACCCCCGGGAACAGCGAACATGCGGCAAAGGTACCGAAGCATCCACACATGAAAGTCCGTCTGGATTGCATGAGCTGACCTCCTGGTTCTAGAACGGCAGGTTCAGCGACAGGAAGCCCGTTTCCGAGCGCTCTCGCTGACCGTCGTAAGCGTGGCTGCTGACTTCGACGCCATACGTCAGCGTGATGTCGTGCTTGAACGTCCACACATGTTCGAGGCGCGCACTCCAGAGCGCACTGGTGCCGAACCCTCGCTCGTTGTAAGCGCCGCCGGACGCGAAGATGCGCTGCCGCATCGACATGTCGCCCTTCTTCCACAGCATGATCTGGTGCATGACGGTCGCCGCGATCGCATAGTCGCGCCCCGGGCTGAAGTAGGGTGCATCCTGCCGCGTGTTGCTGTCCGTGCCGAGGTTCAGCGACACGTTGACCAGCTGGTTCGCGGACGTGAACACGCGCTGCGTGCCGGTCGCCGCGATCTCCTGGTGCAGGTTCGAGTCGCTGTAGCGGCTCACCGCGTAGCTCAGGCTGGCTTCGCGACGATCGTTCTGGCGCCACTTCACCTCGACGTTCGCGGTCTTGCCCCAGATGTGCGCGAGATAGGCCTTCCACGGCAGCGTGTTGTCGTCGCTGTCGAGCCCGCCGGACACCGTCCAGTAATCGTCGAGGTTGTAGGTGACCGAACCGCGGCCGCCGGTGCGCCCGTCCGCGCCGAACGAGCGGGTAACCTCGCCCTGCACAGTGAACGGCCCGTGCCGGTAGTCGCCGCCGACGCCCGTGCGCGTACGGCTGACGCTGCCGAGATCGGTTTGCGCATGGCCGTAGAACGTGTGAGAGAAAACCCGCCAGTTTTCTCCGAACGGTTGCGAGTAAAGATAGGTATCCGACGTAAACGCGTTGTCGGCCAGCGCGCTGTTACCGTGCTCGTAGCTCAGGTCGGTGGTCAGCACCGGGCTGCGGTACGCGTTGTAGTCGCGCTTGAACGAACGGACCGCGCCGCTGTCCGGAAACGTGTTGTCGACGGTCTGGTCGATCTTCCGCGCGGTTTCGTAATCGTCCGCCGCGAGCGCGGCGCGACCGAGCCCGGAGAGGTTCTCGACACTGTCAGGGTGATCGGTCAACGTCGCGCGATACATCGCGAGGGCCTGGCGTGGGTGCGCCTGGCCCGACACGGCGTCCGCATGCGCGGAGCGTATCTCGGCGTTGAACGGCACTTCCTTCTCGAGCTTTTCCAGCTCGGCGATCCCTTCGTCGACCCTGCCCGTGTAGATCAGGTACTGCGCGCGCAGCCGGTAGTAGCGCAGGTAGTCGTCGTTGGCCGGATCCCACGGGTGGACCTCCGTAGCCGGCGGCAGCGACTTGCCCATGTCGTCGAGCACCTTGCTCGCATCGTCCGCGCGCCCCTGGTCGACATACGCCCAGAACAACCCTTCGCGCAGCTCGATCGGCCGCGTGCGCGCGCCATACTGGAAGCCGCGCGTCGCATGGTCGGTCGGCGCTTCGCTCGCCTGCGCGAGCGCGCGCTGATAGGCGGCCGACGCCTTGCCCGGTTCGTTCAGGTACAGGTACGCATCGCCGACGCCGGCCAGCGCGTCGATCGAGACTTCCGCGTCGGGAGGGATCGTTTCGAACGCCGCTACCGCCTTCTTCATGTCGCCGCGGGCCGCGTAGGCAACCGTGCGATCGCCTGCGAGCGCGGTTCTGACCGGGGAGTACTCGGGCGTGATCGGCATTCTCGCGTTGAGATCGTCGGCGGCGTGCAGTGCGGTGTCGATACCGTCGAAGCGGTCGGGGCTCGTCATCGAGCGCGCCTTGTCGCGGCCGCCGCGCACCTGCTGGCGGATCGACAGTTCCTCCAGTTGCGCGAGATCGAATGCGGAAAAGATGTCGGGCCGGGATTTCGCCTCGTCGAGCGCCTTGACGGCGCCGCCGCTGGTGGCCAGACCGAACACCTCGTTACGCACCGACGCCGCATCGGCCGGCTGCGTGGCGGGAGAACTCTGAGCCTCGGCGATCCTTGCGGGCTCGCTTGACTCGATATCGCCTTCGGCAGCGACGCAGGTGCCCGACGCAACGAGCAACAACATGAGCGGGGCCTGAAAAAGTATCCGCCGATGGGGCGGCAGGGCAACGAATCTGCGATGGCGAACGTTGGTCACGGCGTGTTCTCCCGACGATACGGCCGAAGCGGCCGCACCCCGAACAGTGCGCTCGATCTCGCGCCGAGCTGCTCGATAGCTGGTTCCCCCGATGGCAATGCAAAGTCAAAGTCAAAGCCGGTTGCGGATCGCCTGCCCAAGCAGCGCACGCGATTCGCTGTTCCCCGGATCGATGGCGAGCACCCGGCTCGCGTTCTGCTCGACGCAACCCCATTCGTCGAGCACCGCGCACGATCGCGCCCGTGCGAGCGCACGTGCGCTGTCCAGCTCCGCGTGCGTGATGCTCGCCGTCTGCATGCGGACCGGCCCGCCGACGTACGGATGCGGTCTCGACGCGACCTCCACGCGCGTCCGCGTGTTGGCGAAGTCGTGATTCCGCAGCGGGCGATGCGCGTCGCCGTACCGCTTTCTGACGGCGGCGTTGGCCAAGGCGGGATGCGAACTGGCCGCGACGGTGACGGATGGGAAGCGGGAAGGTTTGGCGTGCCGGGCGGGCGCCGCCTCGGTGCCGACGCAAGTCGTGGCCGACGGATCGATCTGGACCGTTACCGGCGACACGGTTTCGGTCTTCGGCGCGGCCTGCGTCGCATTCGCGACGGGCTCGACGGCGGGGCTGGCTGCCGTAGCAATCGCAGCGATCGCAGGTCCGACGGCTGCAGCGGGTGCCGTGGCGACCGCGCCGGATTGTTCATGCGCGGCGTTCGAATGCTCGCCACCGGCGTCTCGCCTGACGTGGGTAAAGACGCCGAAGATCACGGCGAACGCGGCGAAGCTGAGTGCCGCGTTCTTGCCCGGACCCCATCCCGATTTCGGTCGGCGGGCGGGGTCGGCGTCCGGTCCATTTGCACTGGTCATGCGTCGCTCCTCGATGTCAGGCCTGCATCGTGGATGACGCCGGGTCACTCACGACAGGCAGCCGAGCAGAAGACTTACCACCGCAGTTGCGTATTCAATGCACCCGTTTCGACGATTGCGTACTTCATGTCGCCCTGATACGTCCCTTCGATCCGGTAGCTCGCATCGGGCACGCTGAACAGGCAGCGCGAACCCGACGCGTTGAATTCGACGAGGACGCGGCCGTGACGCCTCAACCGCACCTGGACGTTGGCGAGCGGCTGGCCGGTCTGAGCGGACGCAAATGACACGCCCAGGTTGTACGGACGCCCGTCGGCCGGGAGTGGCGCGTTCCCGTCGATCCGCGCATCGCCGCAAATGTATGAAATGACATATCGCTGCGCGCCAGGATCGGAATTGGCCGCTTGAGCGATTGCAGCCGTTGCGCAAAGCATCGAAGCGGCAATGGCTGAAACGGGAAGCGCATGCTTTTTAAACGAAGACGACATGACCACCTCCGTTTGCAATTGTTGGCAAGCATACATTTGAGCCGGGAAAACGCAAATCCGATTCGCCATTTTGCAACACGTTATATTCGCATATGAAATACCGGGAATGAATGATCGAGATTTTCACTGGGGATGTGGTGATCGGAACATATTATTTAAACATGATTATGTTGCAAATAATGCCGATAATAACGACTGACAAATAGATTTTTTCCCGATGTGCGGACCATTCCGGCAGCGCCGAAAGCCGCAAACATCGCGTTTGAGGAGATTTGTCGCGCAATTCGTGCCGTCGGTAACGACTGACGAAAGGCAATTTTCCGGCCGAGCCGGATGCCGCGTCACTGCGATGCGGCGCAGAATATGCCGGTCAAAAATAACGTGCTGTAACTCGTACCGATTTTGACACCTGATGAATACATAATTTCCGCAATATTCTGTAATGCGGAAAATGAGTGGCGATACAAAATCTTGCAGATTCAAATGGGGTTGCGGTGAATTTCGAATCGGCGATTGCGGCTTACGAATGAGGTTTGTCTCGTGATGTGATAAGTGGGGGCATTCCGCTTGAATGCCGTGCCGCGGTTTTCAGTTCCGTTTCTGTATTAAGCGGATTTCTGTTTCAGGCCTGATACATTTTTGGTGTGTGGGTGTTTCGTCGTCGATATTGGAAAGGCTTCTGCGGGAATCAGGTAAATTCCCGATGACGTGATTGAAAAAATGTGGATGGCGTTCCGCTCCCGGAGAAAATCCGAACGAGCGATCGTGCTTTACGAGGGCGCCGCAGCTGGGCCGCCGCGCCATCGCGGCCGGCTCCGCACCGCGCCCCGTCACTGTCCGCCGCTGGCGGCCCGTCGCGCGATCCGCATCGCCGCTGGCTGCGCCTGATCGGACAATACCGCCGCGCTGCGCGGCCGGTTCATGATGTAGGTCCACAGCTGTTCGGCCGCGAGCCCGCGCTTGCGCGCGGAACGGTACAGCCGGATTTCCAGCTCGGTAATCCAGCCGGCCGACCCCGCGCACACGAGGCTGCCTTCCGCGAGCTCCTTCGCGACGCAGCTTTCCGGCAGCCAGCCGATCCCGTGCCCTGCGACGACCATCCCTTTCAGCGCCTCGGACATGTGCGTCTCGAAACAGCGGTGCAGCGCATACGGCTCGGCCGCGTTCAGCAGCAGCATCTCGACCACGTTGCCGAGGAAGGCCCCCGACGAATAGGCGAGCAGCGGCAACGGCTCGCCCGGCGTGCCGGGCAGCGCGAACGCGGGCTTGCCGCGCGCATCGGGCGTGGAAACGGGCAGGATCCGCTCGACGCCGAGGCTCACGAACGGAAAGTGGTTCGGGTCGAGCACGATCGGCAGCTGCGGATGGTGATAGCCGAGCAGCAGGTCGCATTCGCCCTCGACGAGCTGCTGCACACCTTCCGGCACGTTCACCGCGTTGACGCGCGCGGTGACGTGGCCGACTTCGCCGTTGAGCTGCTTCAGCCATTCGGGGAACAGCGTGAACACGAGCGTGTGCGCGACCGCGAAGCGCACGACCTGGTCGCTGGCCGCGAACTGGTCGTAGCCGTTCACGAGGTTGCGCGCCGCATACATGCTGCGCAGGATGTCCGCGGCGAGCCCGCGGAACATCTGTCCGGCCGGCGTGAGGGCGACCGGCGTGATGCTGCGGTCGACGAGCTTCGCATCGATCCACGTCTCGAGCGCGGCGATGCGCCTGCTGAATGCCGACTGCGTCAGATGCCGGTTACGTGCCGCCCGGGAAAAGCTCTTGGTATCCGCGAGGCTCAGGAAATCTTCCAGCCACTTTGCTTCCATATCGATCGTCGTCTTATGTAGTCGGGCGCGTGCTTGTGCGAGGGTGCCGAGAGTGCCATTTCGCTGCACGAACTTTCTAGCGTACCGCGCCTCGCGCCGCGCAGGCCGATGTTTTTTTTCGATCGGTGTCAGTCGAAATATGCATGAGCGTTGTCGCAATGAATACGGCTGCATAACGTTCGAGTGCCGGACACGGCTAACCGGTTAGTTCAGCGCGTCGGAACGCGCCGGCTGGCCGTGCACGGTACTTCCCCCCGGGCCGGCCGCGCGGTGCGCGTGCCGGTCCGCCTTCCTGCCGCCTTCTTGCCGACGCCGCGTCGCCCGACCGGGCACCGGGCCGCCCGGTCGCGCTGCCGAGCGTGGCGATACGCATGCTGCGCTGCCGCAGCCGGGCGCGCGGGGCATCGCGCCGGGGCGGCAGCGCGGGCTCGCCGTGCTCCGCGATGGTGCGGGCGCATATCGGATGCGCGTCGGATGCGGCGGCGCATCACCGCGCATTACGGCACGCGGGGCGACGTGCGTGCCGGTCGCGAATGCTGCACTGCAGATTGCACATTCGTGACACGCGGGAGAACTATGTTTGACATGCGCGGCGCAACATCGGTGCATGGACGCGGCGCACCGATGCCGCGAATCGCGTCGCGCGTTGCACTGCCGTGGTGCGGGATGCCGCGGCAGCGTGCCGCGGTCGCGGCGAAATTGGGGGAAATTCAAGGCACGGTCCTTGCTCAGCAGTCGTTACGCCGGTCCGGCATGCGCAATGCCGGGAAAACGATGGAGAACAAATCGATGAAGCCATTCGATGAAATGCTGCAATCCGGCGACATGGTCAGGGCGCCTTACGCGCGCCTGAAGCAGTGGCTCGACACGCAGAACCCCGCGAGCCTCGCCCAGAAGGCCCGTGATGCGGAGAACGTATTCCGCAAGACGGGCATCACGTTCGCCGTCTATGGCGATTCGGAAGCCGCCGAGCGGCTGATTCCGTTCGACATCGTGCCGCGCATCCTCTCCGGGCAGGAGTGGAGCCGGCTGTCGCTCGGCATCGAGCAGCGCGTGATGGCGCTCAATGCGTTCCTCGACGACATCTATCACCGCCAGGAAATCGTGCGCGCCGGGATCGTCCCGAAGCACCTGATCGCGCACAACGACGCGTTCCTGCCGGAGATGATCGACTTCCGGCCGCCCGGAAACGTTTACACGCACATTATCGGCGTCGACATCGTGCGCACCGGCGAAAACCAGTTCTACGTGCTCGAGGACAACGCGCGCACGCCGTCCGGTGTGTCGTACATGCTGGAAAACCGCGAGACGATGATGCAGCTCTTTCCCGAGCTGTTCCAGCAAGTGAAGGTGCGCCCGGTCGAGACCTATCCGCAGATGCTGCGCCAGTCGCTCGCGGCCGTGTGCCCGCCGGGCGGCAACGCCGACAACCCGACTGTCGCCGTGCTGACGCCCGGCATCCACAACTCCGCGTACTACGAACATTCGTTCCTCGCCGACCAGATGGGCGTGCACCTCGTCGAGGGCAGCGACCTGCAGGTGATCGACGGCCGCGTCGCGATGCGCACGACCGAAGGCTTCCGGCCGATCGACGTGCTGTACCGCCGCGTCGACGACGCATTCCTCGACCCGCTGACGTTCCGGCCCGACTCGGTGCTCGGCGTCGCGGGGATCATGGACGTTTATCGCGCGGGCAACATCACGATCGCGAACGCGCCGGGCACCGGCATCGCCGACGACAAGGCGATCTACTCGTACATGCCGGAGATCGTCGAGTTCTACACGGGCCGCAAGGCGCTGCTCGAGAACGTGCCGACCTGGCGCTGCGGCGATGCGGACAGCCTGAAGTACGTGCTCGAGCATCTCGACGAACTGGTCGTGAAGGAAGTGCACGGCTCGGGCGGCTACGGGATGCTGGTCGGGCCGTGCGCGTCGAAGGCCGAGATCGACGCGTTCGCCGCGAAGCTGCGCGCGCGCCCGGCGAACTACATCGCGCAGCCGACGCTGGCGCTGTCCACGACGCCGATCCTGACCGAAGCCGGCCTCGCGCCGCGCCACGTCGACCTGCGGCCGTTCGTGCTGGTGTCGGACCGCATCCGGATCACGCCGGGCGGCCTGACGCGGGTCGCGCTGAAGGAGGGTTCGCTCGTCGTCAACTCGAGCCAGGGCGGCGGCACCAAGGATACCTGGGTGCTGGCCGACTGAGCGGAACACGGCGACAGCGCGCGCCGGCCATCACGGCGCGCGAACGGAACAACGACGGAGTGGACAGATGCTTCTTGGACGCACTGCGAGCGGTCTCTACTGGATGTACCGCTATATCGAGCGCGCGGAGAACACCGCGCGGATCGTCGATGCCGGGCTGCGGATGGCGCTGACGCGCACGTCCGACGCGCCGGCGGAATGGTCGTCGGTGCTCGTCAGCTCGGGCGCGGACGACGGCTACCGGCAGAAGTACGACGCGTACGCGGCCGACACCGTGACCGACTACCTGCTGCGCGACCGCGAAAACGCGTCGAGCGTGCTGACGTGCATCGAGGCCGCGCGCTCGAACGCGCGGATGGTGCGCACGGCGCTCACGCGCGAAGCGTGGGAGAGCGTGAACGGCGCGTGGCTGTCGCTGAAGCGGGTGCTCGCGCAGCCCGTGCCGGAGGGCGACCTGCCGGCCGTGCTCGACCAGGTGAAGCGCGAGACCGCGCTGATCCTCGGCAGCTTCTACAGCACGATGCTGCGCAACGAGATCTTCGATTTCGCGCAGATCGGCGCATTCGTCGAACGGGCCGACAACACCGCGCGGATCCTCGACGTGAAGTACCACCTGCTGCTGCCGTCGGTCACGCACGTCGGCACGATCCTCGACAACTACCAGTGGGAAACGATCCTGCGCTGCGTGGCCGCGCATCGCTCGTACCGCTGGGTGTACGACGTGCAGTACAAGCCGATGAACATCGCCGACTACCTGATCCTCAACGGCCGGATGCCGCGCTCGCTGCGCTATTGCTACGGCCGCGTCGTGTCGAGCCTGAACCTGCTCGCGAAGGATTACGGCGTCACGCACCCGTGTCACGACACCGCCACGAAGATCCTGCAAATGTTGTCCGACACCAGCGTCGAACGGATCTTCAAGAACGGCCTGCACGAATTCCTGACCGACTTCATCGGCCGCAACAACAGCCTGGGGCTCGAAATCGCCCAGGCGTACAACTTCGACTGAGACTTGCCATGCGACTCGCCATCCGACACATCTCGCGTTATCAGTTCGACGATCAGGTCACCCACGTGCTGCAGCGGCTGCGGCTGCGCCCGCAATCGGGGCCCGGCCAGACGGTGCGTGCATGGCAGGTCACGATCGACGGCGTCGAGCCGACGCTCTCGTACGCGGACGGGCTCGGCAACCGTATCGACCTCGTGCGGCACGATCGCGGCGCCAGGCCGGAGATCGTGATCGTCGCGGCGGGCGTCGTCGAGACGCAGGACCGCGCGGGGATCCTCGGCCAGGTCGAAGGCTATGCGCCGCCGTGGATCTTCGAGCGCGAGACCGAGCTCACGAAAGCGGGCGACACGGTGCGCGCGCTCGCCGACGCGCTGCCGATCGAGCAGCACAGCCTCGACGCGCTGCACTGGCTGATGACCGAAGTGCACGACCGGATCGCGTATGCGCCGAATACGCCGGACACCCCCGTCGACGCCGAAACCGCGCTGCAAAGCGGCGAGGGCACGAGCCGCGATCATGCGCACGCGTTCATTGCGGCCGCGCGGGTGCTGAAGATCCCGGCCCGCTACGTGTCCGGCTACGTGCTTGCCGACAGCGCGATGCAGCGCATCGCCGACGCCAAGCAGCAAGGGGGCGGCGCGGATGAGGAGGAAGCCGTCGCGCTGCAAAGCGGCGAACGGATGCAGCAGGCACTCGCTGCGTCGCACGCGTCGCAGTCGCAGGGCATGCCGCGGCCGGCACTCGGCGCGCAGCAGCAGGCGGCCGCGCTGATGCAGCCGCCCGCGGGCCATGCGTGGGCCGAGGCGTATGTCGACGGGCTCGGCTGGGTCGGCTTCGATCCGTTCATGAACCGCTGCCCGGACGAGCGCTACGTGCGCATCGCGGTCGGCCTCGACTACCGCGACGCGCAACCGGTGACGGGTTCCGGCACGACACCGCTCGGCGTCGAGATCAGCGTCGTGCAGTCGCCGGAGCTGGTCTGACGCACCCCCGCCGCGCCGCGCGGCCGCGCCCGACCGGGCGCGACCGCCGGCCCGACCCACCCTGAACCGAGCCGTCCAGCCATGCCCATTCACGTCGCGCTGCATCACACCACCCGTTACCGCTACGACCGGCTCGTCAATCTCGGCCCGCAGATCGTGCGGCTGCGACCCGCGCCGCACTGCCGGACGCCGATCGTCGCGTATTCGATGACCGTCCGGCCCGCGCAGCACTTCGTCAACTGGCAGCAGGATCCGTTCGCGAACTACCTCGCGCGGCTCGTGTTTCCGGAGCGCACGCGCGAATTCGAGATCTCGGTCGACCTCGTCGCCGAGATGTCGGTCTACAACCCGTTCGACTTCTTTCTCGAGAGCAGCGCCGAGCAGTACCCGTTCCAGTACGACGACGCGCTGCGCACCGAGCTCGCGCCGTATCTCGTGTGCGATCCGCAGACGAGCGCGGCGCCCGTGTTCCGCGCGTATCTCGACGGCGTCGACCGCACGCCGGCCGGCACGGTGAACTTCCTCGTCGCGCTGAACCAGCAGCTGCAGCGCGACATCGGTTACCTCGTGCGGATGGAGCCGGGTGTGCAGACGCCCGAGCAGACGCTCGAACTCGCGTCCGGCTCGTGCCGCGACAGCGGCTGGCTGCTCGTGCAGCTGTGCCGGCACCTGGGGATCGCCGCGCGTTTCGTGTCGGGTTACCTGATCCAGCTCGCGCCGGATGTGAAATCGCTCGACGGCCCGAGCGGCACGACGGTCGACTTCACCGACCTGCATGCGTGGTGCGAGGTCTACCTGCCGGGCGCGGGCTGGATCGGCTTCGACCCGACGTCGGGCCTGCTCGCGGGCGAAGGGCACATCCCGCTCGCGTGCACGCCGCAGCCGACCAGCGCGGCGCCGGTCGAGGGGCTGATCGACGAGTGCGAGGTTGCGTTCGAGCACGAGATGACGGTCACGCGCGTGTACGAATCGCCGCGCGTGACGAAGCCGTACACCGACGCGCAATGGGGCGCGGTGCGCGCGCTCGGCGCGCAGGTCGATGCGGAACTGGCGGCCGGCGACGTGCGGCTCACGCAAGGGGGCGAGCCGACCTTCGTGTCGATCGACGACCGCGACGGCGCCGAATGGAACACCGACGCGCTCGGGCCGACCAAGCGCGGCTATGCGACCGAACTCGTGCAGCGGCTGCGCGCCGAGTACGGCGAGGGCGGCTTCCTGCATTTCGGGCAGGGCAAGTGGTATCCGGGCGAGCAGCTGCCGCGCTGGGCGCTGGCGATTTTCTGGCGCGCGGACGGCCAGCCGGTCTGGCACGATCCGGCGCTGTTCGCGGACGAGCGCGAGCCGTCGGCGCAATCGACCGACGACGCGAAACGCTTCATCGACGCACTGGCCGCGCGCCTGAACCTGAGCGGCGAGCATATCCGGCCCGGTTACGAAGACGTCTGGTACTACCTGTGGCGCGAGCGTCGGCTGCCGGTCAACGTCGATCCGTTCGACTCGCGGCTCGACGACGAGCTGGAGCGTGCGCGACTGCGCAAGGTGTTCGAGCAGAAGCTCGACAGCGTGGTCGGCTACGTGCTGCCGCTCAAGCGCACGGACGAAGCGCCGGGCCTGGAAGGGCCGCGCTGGCAGACGGGCCCGTGGTTCTTCCGCGACGAGCGGATGTACCTGATGCCCGGCGATTCGCCGATGGGCTATCGGCTGCCGCTCGATTCGCTGCCGTGGGCGAGCCGCGGCGACTATCCGTACCTGGTCGATCGCGACCCGTTCGCGCCGCGCGAGCCGCTGCCGGGCGCCGACGCCTTCCGCGCGCGCTACGTCGCGGCGGGCGATGCGCCGCGCTATCTGGCCGGCGTGCACCGCGAGGCACCCGCGCAGACGATGATGCAGTGGCGCGATGACGGGACGGCCGGCGACGGAACGGCCGGCGACGGCCGCGCGCAGCGGGACGCGAACCGGCATCCGGAGCGCTTCGAGTCGGCTGCGTGGATCACGCGCACCGCGCTGTGCGTCGAGGTGCGCAATGGCATCCTCTACGTGTTCATGCCGCCGCTCGCCGCGCTCGAGGACTATCTCGACCTGCTGAACGCGATCGAGCTGACCGCCGGCGCGCTCGGCGTGAAGCTCGTGCTCGAAGGCTACCCGCCGCCGCGCGACGCGCGTCTGAAGCTGCTGCAGGTGACGCCGGACCCGGGCGTGATCGAAGTCAACATCCACCCGGCGCACGATTTCGACGAGCTCGTCGGCCATACCGAGTTCCTGTACGACGCGGCGTGGCAGTCGCGGCTCAGCAGCGAGAAGTTCATGGTCGACGGCCGCCACGTCGGCACGGGCGGCGGCAACCACTTCGTGCTCGGCGGCGCGACGCCGGCCGACAGCCCGTTCCTGCGGCGCCCGGACCTGCTCGCGAGCCTGATCGCGTACTGGCACAACCATCCGTCGCTGTCGTACCTGTTCTCAGGGCTCTTCATCGGCCCGACGAGCCAGGCGCCGCGTGTCGACGAGGCGCGCAACGACCAGGTGTACGAACTGGACATCGCGTTCGCGGAGATCCAGCGCAACAAGCTGCTGTATGGGCAGCACATGCCGCCGTGGCTCGTCGACCGCGTGCTGCGCAACCTGCTGATCGACGTGGGCGGCAACACGCACCGCAGCGAGTTCTGCATCGACAAGCTGTATTCGCCCGATTCGGCGACGGGCCGCCTCGGGCTGCTCGAACTGCGCGCGTTCGAGATGCCGCCGCATGCGCGGATGAGCGTGGTCCAGCAATTGCTGCTGCGCGCGCTGATCGCGCGCTTCTGGGCGGTGCCGTACACGACGCCGCTCACGCGCTGGGGCACCGCGCTGCACGACCGCTTCATGCTGCCGACGTTCCTGAAGATGGATTTCGACGACGTGCTGACCGAGCTGCGCGATGCGGGCTTCGATTTCGATCCGGCCTGGTTCGCGCCGCACTTCGAGTTCCGCTTCCCGCAGTTCGGGCAGATCGCGGTGAACGGGATGCAGCTCACGCTGCGCGGCGCGCTGGAGCCATGGCACGTGATGGGCGAGGAGGGCGCGAGCGGCAGCACGGTGCGCTACGTCGATTCGTCGCTCGAACGGCTCGAGGTGCGCGTGACCGGCCTGAACGACAACCGCCACGTCGTGACCGTCAACGGCCGCGCGCTGCCGCTGCAGCCGACCGGCACCGCCGGCGAATACGTCGCGGGCGTGCGCTACAAGGCGTGGTCGCCGCCGTCCGCGCTGCATCCGACGATCGGCGTGCAGGCGCCGCTGACGTTCGACATCGTCGATACGTGGATGCAGCGCTCGCTCGGCGGCTGCCGGTATCACGTCGCGCATCCGGGCGGGCGCAACTACGCGACCTTCCCGGTCAACGCGTACGAGGCCGAGAGCCGGCGGCTCGCGCGCTTCGTCGCGATGGGGCATACGCCGGGCCGGATGGATGTCGCGGCAGCCGTGCCGAGCCGCGAGTTTCCGTTCACGCTGGACCTGCGGCGGCCCTGACGCCGCCTGCATGACGAGGAACCGCGATGCGCGGGCGGAGACGACACCAGCGACACCAACCCGCCACGGCCGGAATGTTAGGATGCCGGCTGAATGCGGCCGCCCGCCGCCGCGCGCCCGTCGCGCGGCGCGCGTGCGTGGCCGATCGCTGATTCACGACGGACCGACACCGTGCCGCCCATCCAACCCGACGATCTCGCCGCCGCCGACGCGATGCATACGCTTTTCGATACCGGATCGCAGCCGGACGCTGCCGAGC
>NZ_JAAGPL010000449.1:0-1832 GCF_017104785.1 Burkholderia sp. Ac-20353
CGAGCGCGACGACCGGCAGGCCCGGATGCGCGAGCCGCACCGCCGCGGCGGCCGCGCTCGCGGCTGCCGGCGCGCCGGAAAAGTCGATGAAGACGATCGCCGGATTGAGCCCCGCGATACGCTGCGCGAGCGCGCCCGGCTCGAGCAGCGCGGCTTCGACCGCCCCCGCGGACACGAGCGTGTCGCGCAGCCAGCCGACGTGCTTGTCCTGCTGCGACGCGCACACGAAATAGTCGGTGACGGCGGGCTCAGCCAAGGAAAGGGTTCTCGCGTTCATGTTGAACATTCCCGGTTGCATTGCGCGCGACGACACGCGCCGCGTTCATTTCGAAAACCCCGGCGCCGCGTCGGGCGACGCAATGCCGCCGAGGTATGAGCGCCACACCGGGCCATCGCGCTGCTCGGACTGCTCGCCCGGCGTCGCCGGCAACGACGCGCCCTTCGCGATCGGTGCGACGAGGTGCGGCGTCACGATGATCACCAGTTCCTTGTCGTTCTGCTGATAGTTGAGGGATTTGAAGAACGCGCCGATGATCGGCAGGTCGCCGAGGACCGGCACCTTGTTGACGTTCGACATCGTCTCGCGATCGATCAGGCCGCCGATCACGAAGCTCTCGCCATCGCCAAGCTCGACCGTCGTGTCGGCCCGGCGTGTCGTGATCGCCGGCACGGACACGCTGTTGATCGTCACGCCATGCAGGAAATCGAGCTGGCTCGACTCCGGCGCGACCTTGAGCGCGATGCGGCGCGGGCTCAGCACCGTCGGCGTCAACGTGAGGCCGACGCCGTACTGCTTCCACTGGATCGCGGTCGAACCGAGCGCCTGCGGCACCGGCACCGGAATCTCGCCGCCCGCGAGGAAGCTCGCGCTCTGCCCGGACAGCGCGACCAGCGTCGGCTGCGCAAGCACGCGTGCGAGATTGTTCGCTTCGAGAATCGACAGATTCCCGAAAATGCCGCGGCTGGCCGAATTCACGACGAGGTTGAACGCGGACGCGATCGGGATGCCAGCCGTCGCCTGGAACGCCGACGTCGCGCCGCCGGTCACCGACTGCAGCCCGCCCGGCGTGAATGCGCCGAACGCGAAGCCGTTGCTCTGCTTGAAGAAGTTGAGGCCCGCCTCCTTCAGCACCGAGCGACTGAACTCGACGACCCGCACGTCGACCTGCACGGTGTTCTTGCCGCCGACCGTCGACGTGTCGATTACCGTGCCGTCCTTGCCGCTCATGCGCTTGCCGACGGCCGCCGCACGCTCGTGCGCGTCCAGCGATGCCGCCGAACCGGACAGCACCGACGTGCCGCCGTACGCCTTCACGCCGGGCGTCGAGCTGTCGAGCACCGCCTGCGCGGCCGCATCGACGACATTGACGTTCCACACCATCGGCTCGTCGTGGCCGCGCTCCCACAGCATCACGTTGGTCGAACCGGGCGCCTTCGCGACCAGCAGCACCGTGCCGGCGCGGCCGCCCTTCATCACGAGCACGTCGGCGACCGACGGATCGCCGACCGCAACACGCTGCAGCGTGTGCCCGGCAGCGATCTGCCGCTGTGTGCCGACCGCGAGATCGATCGAACCGTTCACGCCGGTGGCCCCCGCCAGCGCTGCGAACGTCATGGCCCAAAGGGCAATTGCGAAAGCAATCAGTTTGTTTGTCATTGTGTCGGAGACCGTCGAGCGGCCATCTCCCTTCCGTTGCTGCTGTCGATGATCGTGCGTTTCGTTATTCTTAATAGGCAACCGTCTCGGTCCGCCCCCCGCGAATCACTTCGATGTTCGCGCCGCCCGATCGCGCGACGACCGGCGCGCGCGGCGTTCGCGGCGCAGCCGGCGC
>NZ_JAAGPL010000450.1:0-1830 GCF_017104785.1 Burkholderia sp. Ac-20353
CGCGCCGGGACGCAGGCGCCGCGCGCAGCACGACAGCAGTCGGTCCGGCTGGCTGCAGCGGGCCGCCCGGCACAGGTGCTGCCATGCGCGCGGTGCACGCGTGCGCGACGTCGTGAACAGGCGGCGGACCTCGCGCGCCGACGTCAGGAACAGGCCGCGCAGCACGACGCCGGTCACCCGCCCGGGATGCGCGCCCGCGTATGCGAGTGCGAGTGCGGCGCCCCACGATCCGCCGACCACGCCCCAGCGCGCGATGCCGAGCTGCTCGCGAACCGCTTCGAGATCGTTGATCAACTGCGCGGTGTTGTTGTGACGCGTGCCGCCGCGCGGCGACGACGCGCCCGCGCCGCGCTGGTCGACGAGCACGACGCACGTTCGCGTCAGGTCGAACAGGCGCAGGATGCCGGCCTGGCTGCCGCTGCCGGGTCCGCCGTGCAGCACGACGACCGGGTGGCCGCGCGGATCGCCGGCGACGGCAAACGCGATCGACTGCGCATCGCGATGCAGGCGCCGACGGACGGGCGGGGCGGATCGAATCGGGGCAGGCGTCATGTCGTGATGGCTCGGGCGGGATGTCGGGCAACCGTCGTTCGGGTTTGTACGCAGCCGAACGATCGCGTCGTTTGACATGAAGCAAAGCCAGAAACGCGCCAGCCGCGAAGATCGGGATTCGCACGGGTAGCCGCGCGCCCGGCAATCAAGGTATCAGGATGGCTGAGCCATCCGGTGATCCGACACGCGCGGGTAAGACCGATCGTTGTCTTGCATCCGGCTTTCAATTTGGGCGGCACATCCGGCGCAGATCCGTCCTTCTGCGCCGCGACGATCGCGTGGCCCGATGCTTGCTTGCAATGACGGCATAGAGTCCGGCAAATGACCGGAAGGATCCCCGGAGGAGACAATGCGCGATGACGTACCTCAGGCGGCCGGGTCACGGGCCACGCAGCCCGCTGGCTGGCCCGCGCCGTCGATCCAGAAAGCCCACGAGCGGTCCGAGACATTCGGCCTGCAGGTGGCGGCGCGGCCCGACTACGACGTGCTGTCGAGCGCGGCGCTCGTGCTGAAGCGCGAGCAGAACCGCGTGCTGTGCGTGCACGCGATGCCGGTGATGGAGACGCTGCACGACCAGATCGTCAATACGCAGAGCATGATCGTGCTGACCGACGCGGAAGGCCTGATCCTGCATTCGATCGGCGACGACGACTTCCTGCGCCGCGCGGAAAAGGTCGCGCTGCGCCCCGGCGCGAACTGGGCGGAGAACCGGCAGGGCACCAACGCGATCGGCACGGCGCTCGCCGAGCTGTGCCCGATGGTCGTCCACGGCGATCAGCATTTCCTGGCCGCGAACCGTTTCCTGACCTGCTCGAGCGTGCCGATCCTCGA
This sequence comes from Burkholderia sp. Ac-20353, assembly GCF_017104785.1. Classification (NCBI taxonomy): domain Bacteria; kingdom Pseudomonadati; phylum Pseudomonadota; class Betaproteobacteria; order Burkholderiales; family Burkholderiaceae; genus Burkholderia; species Burkholderia sp. Ac-20353. The sequence continues at coordinate 1,384 of NZ_JAAGPL010000450.1, forward strand.
CCCGTACGGCGACGCGATCGGCGTGCTCGACGTGACGGGCGACCACCGCAGCTATCACCAGCACACGATGGCGCTCGCGAAGATGTCGGTGCAGATGATCGAGAATCATCTGTTTACGACGACCTTTCAGGAAACGCTGCAGGTGTCGTTCCACGGCCGCCCCGAGTTCCTCGGCACGCTGATGGAGGGGATTGTCGCGTTCACCGCCGACGGCCGCTTCCTGTCGGCCAACCGCAGCGCGCAGTTCCAGCTCGGGATGCCGCTCGCCGCGCTGCGCGCGCACACGCTGTCGTCGCTGTTCGACGTCACGACCGCTCAACTGATCTTGCCGAGCGCGCGGATCTCGCCGGCCTCGTTCGCGAAGTTCATCGTCTTGTACGGGTTCGCCCAGTCGCCCAGCACGCCGAGCCGCTTGAAGCCGAGCTTCTGCTTCTCGATCTGCTCGGT
>NZ_JAAGPL010000451.1:0-268 GCF_017104785.1 Burkholderia sp. Ac-20353
AGTCACGACAGAATTCTAACGATGTGAAGATGCAGCGTGGATGGTGCCACATGCTAAGGTAAGGCGACATGTGATGACTATCAGATATGTGAATGACCACATGCTCGACGAGAACTCGTGTAAGGTATGAGAGAGTTTCATAGTGTAGTGACGGCGTAGCAGCTTCGTGATAGATAATATATTAGTTTTTTGGTCTCATATCTACATCACTATTTTTTTTTTTTTTTTTTTTTAATGATCCGGCGCCCCCCGAGATCTACACCAGTCC
>NZ_JAAGPL010000452.1:0-1503 GCF_017104785.1 Burkholderia sp. Ac-20353
CCCAGTATCCCGCGCGCGGGTCGCCGGCGTCACGGTGGGCGATGTCCGCGCGCGCGACCGCCGCCGCCGGATCAGCATTGCCGACACGCAGCAGCAGGTCCACGCCATGCAGCAGTGCGTCGATGTGCGCGGCCGTCAGCGTCAGCTCGCCGCGCTGCGCGGCGACGAAGCATTCCTCCAACACGTGCGCGACGTCGACGCCGTCCTGCAGGTCGATGATGCGCGCGGCGCCTTTCAGCGAATGCGCGGCGCGCATGCACGCCTCGAGCGCGGCCGCGTCGCCGGGCGCATGTTCGAGCGTAAGCAGGCCGCTCGCGAGCGCCTGCGTCTGCGTGTGCGCTTCGTCGCGGAACAGGTCGAGCAGCGACAGGCGCGTCAGGTCGTCATCGGTGCTCATCGCAGGCTCCTCGCGAGCGAGTCGAACACACGGTCCGTGTCGAGCAGGCCGATCGTCGTGTCGCGCCACGCGAGCAGGCCGCGCGCGTGCATCGCGGCCGCGTGGGTGAGCGTCGTCGGCACCGGCAGCAGCGCGGACGCCGCAAAGCGCAGCACGCCCTCGACCTCGTCGACGGGCAGCGCGACCGTGTCGCCGCGATGCTCGACGACCAGCATCCGCGCATACGCGGTGCGCGATGCGTGCCGCCCGGCCGCGTCGCGATCGAGATTCAGCATGGCGCCGAGCGATGCGGCGATCGTCAGCGTGCCGCGCACGTTGACGAGCCCGAGCACGACGCCGTTGCGCCGGTGCGGCAGCGGATGGATCGGCCGCGTCCCGTCGATCTGCCGCAGCACGGCGGCGGGCAGCGCGAGCCATTCGTCGGCGATGCGGAACGCGAGCGCGGACTGCAGCGGTTGCACGTCGTCGGCGGGTGTGTGGGTGGGTGCGTCGGCGGTCCGGTCCGGCCGTGTCGCCGTGCGGGCAGTGCGGGCGGTGTGCGCCGTTTCGGCGAGGTCGGCGTCGGTCAGCGGCCGGTCGAGCAGCTTCGCGGCCGCGTGTTCGAACACCGGGCAGTTCAGGCAGCGCGTGTGCTCGGCGAGCCGCGGACACGAGCCGTCGCCTCGCGTGCCGATGCGATTCCAGCAGTCGTCGATGGACTTCGCCGGGGCGAGGTCGTCAAGCGCGGCGTGAACCATCGGTTCCTCCCGGTTCGTCGGTCCGGTCCGTCGCCGTCGGCGTGCCGCGCAGTGCGCTGGCCCGCTGCGCACGCAGCATCAGCTGCCGCGCGCCGGCTGCGTCGCCGGCCGCGTCGCGCAGCGCGGCCAGATGGGTCAGCGCCTCGTAATGGGCCGGATCGAGATACAGCGTCTTGCGATAGAAATCCTGCGCGTCGGCATCGCGGCCGCGCGCGTCGGCGATCAGGCCGAGCAGGTGGAACGCGTCGGCATCGGGGCCGTGCGCGAGCGTGTATGCATGCGCGGCATGCTCGGCGTCGTCGAGACGCCCCGTGTCCGAGAGCCGCCGCGCATCGGCGAGCGTCGGGACCGGGTTGGCGGACGTCGCGG